>NZ_JBRREF010000006.1:0-108819 GCF_056760135.1 Stenotrophomonas sp. STEN023
CCGCCCCGCCCCCCCCCCCCCACCCCCCCGCCCGGGGGCGCGCGGGGCCGGGGGGGGCCCGCCCCCCCCTCCCCCCCCCCCCCCCCCCCCCCCCCCCCACTACCCTGCCGTCGGTCAGCCTACCCGTCGTCGTGACAGCCAGGCCGATATGCCCAGCATCATGATCGGGGGCAAGGCATAGGCAATGCGGTAATCAAACTTCAGCGCGCCGGCCATGCGCCCGAAAAACATCTGCAGCAGCAGGAAGCCGAGCGCGAACAACATGCCCAGGAACAGGCGTTTGCCCATGCCACCGCTGCGTAGCGAACCGAACGCAAACGGCACCGCAGCCAGGCATAGCGCCAGCACGTTCAACGGATAGAACCAGCGGCTCCAATACGTATCTTCGTACTCGCGCGCGTCCAGGCCGTTACGCTTGCGGTAATCAATGCTGGTCTTGAGCTCAGCGGCGTTGAGGTTGCGCGGTTTGGCCAGGCCAGAGGCCAAGGCAGCCGCGTCCAACTTGGAAGCCCACTTCTCGCTGGCCAGTTCCTGGCGGGTGACCGAGCGCTCGCCGAAGGTATCGCGACGTACCCCTTCCAACACCCAGCCCTGCGTATCGTGGCGCGCATTCTTGGCATAGGTCAGGGTCAGCAGACGCCCGTCCTCGCCCAGCTGATACAGGCGCACATCGTGCAACAGCAGGGTCGATTGACCATCAGCACTTACCTGTTCCTCACCGGTCTGCGCATTGAGGAACGTGTCGCCCTCACGCGCCCACAGGCCCGAATAGCGCGCGGTGGCAATGTCGGTGTTGTAGCGGGCGCTGGTCTTCAGCGCATCGGCGCGGCCCTGCGCCCACGGCGACAGGGTTTCGCCATTGACCACCATCAACACGGTCAACAAGGACAGCGAGATCGCCACCGACACCGCGATCCGCCGCCGCGACAAGCCGATCGCGCGCAATGCAGTCAATTCCGAGGTTGCGGCCAGTTGGCCCAGGCCCATCAGGGCGCCGATGACAGCAGCCATCGGGAACACGGTGTACGCCCGGCGCGGCAAGGTGTATGCCACCCACGCCAAGGCGTGACCGAAGCTGTAATGGCCCTGGCCGATTTTCCCGGCCTCGCCGGACAAGGCCATGATGGCGTCCAGGCCCAGCAGCACCATCCACACCACCAGCACCGTGAACAGCACGGTACGGCCTACATAGATGTCATGAATCCGCGGCAGCAACCTCATGCCTTTGCCCCCACACGGCGGCTACTCAGGCGCCCATCACGGAAGTACAGCCACACCGCCAGCAACAGCAGGGGTAAGGTCAGCCACCACATGCCCGCATCCACCGGCAGCTTGCCTGCCGCCAGCCATTGGCGGCCAAGAATGCTCAGGCTCACGCCCAGCGTATAGGCCAGGAAGGCCAGCATGATGCGGCCGTAGCGCTGCTGTCGCGGCGCGCTGCGGGCCAGCGGCAGGGTCAGCAAAGCAAATGCCAGCGCCAGCAGCGGCGGGGTGATACGCCAATGCAGCTGGGCCTTGGCCTCGGGCCGGGCATCGCCCAGCAACTGCGTGGTTGGCATCATTTCCGGATCATTCTGGTCGCGTACTTCGTCGCGGTCCGGCAGCGCCACTTCGTTGCGTGCATAGCGCATCAGCCGGTAATCCAGGGTTCCGCTCTCCGGACCTTCGACCCGGTAACCGTCTTCCAGCCGCAGGTAGCGCTGGCGCTCGCCTTCGAAGAACATCGCGCCGCTGTTGGCCGAGACCACGTCGATACGGCCTTCTTTCTGCCGCTGCATGAACACCTTGCCCATCTTGGTGCCGTCGCCGGCCAACGACGACAGGTAGACCACGCCACCACCGGCCAACGGGGTGAACTGGCCCGGCTCCAGGCCGGCCACCACCATGCTGCGGCTGGCGTCCTGCAGCATCCGCTCGGCGCTGCGGTCAGCCCAGGGGCCCAGCCACAGCGAGCAGGCCGCGACCAGCGCCACGATCGGCACGGTCAGCAGCAGGATCGGCTTGAGCAGGCGCTTGGGGCCGACGCCGACACCGGTCAACACCGCCATTTCCGAGTCGCGGTACAGCCGGGCAATCGACAGCGCCAAGCCCAGCATCAACGCCAGAGGCAGGATGATGGGCAGGTAAACGATGAATTGCAGACCCAGCTGGGACAACATCAGCCCGGCGGGGATGCGTCCATCGGCAATGCGGCCGAGGATATCGACCAGCACACCGCCCATGCTGACTACCAGAAGTACGGTCAAAGTGGCCAGAAAGCTCTGGAGGAAGTCACTCAGAAGGTAGCGGTCAAGCTTCGCCATAGGGTCGGTGGTTTAAACTCTCGGTTTAGTCCGCAGAACGCCCGGCCTCGATGGCCCCGCGTATACAGCCTGCGATTGTACGGATTTGGCAACGGAATCTGATCAATGTCTCTGGAATTCACCCTGAACCACGCCGCCCCCACCTCTGCCGAGGTGGATTGCATCATTGTTGGCGCCTTCTCTGACAAGTCGCTGACCCCGGCCGCAAAGGCCGTGGATACGGCCTCTGGCGGTCGCCTGACTGCTCTGATCGAGCGCGGCGACGTCGGCGGCAAGACCGGCAACACCACCCTGCTGCACGACCTGGCTGGCGTCAGCGCCGCGCGCGTGCTGGTGGTTGGCCTGGGCGACCCGGCCAAGTTCGGCGTGGTGCAGTACCTGAAGGCCGCCGGCGATGCCGCCCGCGCCCTGAAGGCCGGCAACACCCGCAGCGCGCTGTTCACCCTGAATGAACTGGAAGTCGGCGGCCGCGACGCCGCCTGGAACGTCCGCCAGGCCGTGATCACCGCCAACCATGCCAGCTACCGCTACACCGCCACCCTGGGCAAGAAGAAGCCGGAAGCGCCGGGTCTGGAGTCGCTGGCCATCGCCAGCAGCGACGAAACCGCGCTGCTGCAGGGCCAGGCCATTGCTGCCGGCGTGGAATACGCCCGCGAGCTGGGCAACCTGCCGCCGAACTACTGCACCCCGGCCTACCTGGCCGAATCCTCGCTCAAGTTCGCCGCCGAGCACGAGGGTGCCGAAGCCGAGATCCTCGACGAGGCGCAGATGGAAGCGCTGGGCATGGGCTCGCTGCTGGCCGTGGCCCGTGGCTCGGCCAACCGTCCGAAGCTGGTCGTGCTGAAGTGGAGCAACGGCGGCGACGCCAAGCCCTACGTGCTGGTCGGCAAGGGCATCACCTTCGATACCGGTGGCGTCAACCTGAAGACCCAGGGCGGCATCGAGGAAATGAAGTACGACATGTGCGGTGGCGCCAACGTCATCGGCACCTTTGTCGCCACGGTCAAGGCCAAGCTGCCGTTGAACCTGGTGGTGGTCGTGCCGGCAGTGGAGAACGCCATCGACGGCAACGCCTACCGTCCGTCCGATGTGATCACCTCGATGTCGGGCAAGACCATCGAAGTGGGCAACACCGACGCCGAAGGCCGCCTGATCCTGTGCGACGCGCTGACCTATGCGCAGCGCTTCGAGCCGGCCGCGCTGATCGACGTGGCAACGCTGACCGGCGCCTGCATGGTGGCCCTGGGCCACCAGACCGCCGGCCTGATGAGCAAGCACGACGACCTGGCCAGCGAACTGACCGCCGCTGGCGAGAACGTGTTCGACCGCGCCTGGCGCCTGCCGTTGTGGGATGAGTACCAGGGCATGCTGGATTCCAGCTTCGCCGACGTCTACAACATCGGCGGCCGCTGGGCTGGCGCCATCACCGCTGGCTGCTTCCTGTCGCGCTTCACCGAAGGCCAGCGCTGGGCGCACCTGGACATCGCCGGCGTGGCCAGCGATGAAGGCAAGCGCGGCATGGCCACCGGTCGCCCGGTCGGCCTGCTGACCCAGTGGCTGCTGGATCGCGTTGCCTAAATAACTCCGGGGTCGGAAGCGGGTTTTGCCCGGTAAAACCCGACTCTGACCCCGGTTTTGACCTTGGCTTTCCCGCTTCCACTCCCCTTCCAAATTCCAAGTGACCTGATGCGTGCCGACTTCTACCTGATTGCCAAGCCGCGCTTTCTCACCGAGCCACTGAAGCTGGTGTGCGAACTGGCGCGCAAGGCCAACGATGGTGGCCTGTACACGCTGGTACTGGCCCGCGACCAGGCCCAGGCCGAGGAGTTGGACGAGCTGCTGTGGTCGTTCGACCCCGACGCCTATATCCCACATCAGATCATCGGTGAGGACGTGGACGAAGAAGAGGCCATCGTGCTGATCGCCACGCCGGGCGCCGAAGCACCAGAGCGCCCGCTGGTGATCAACCTGCGCGACGAGCCCTACCTGGGTGCCTGCGACCGCGTGCTGGAAGTAGTACCGGCCGACCCGGCCGCACGTGAACCGCTGCGTGAGCGTTGGCGCCAGTACAAGGCGGCCGACTACACGCTCAACAAATACGACATGTAAGGGACTACACGCATGCGTCTGCTGATTGCCATCCTGCTGCCGTGGCTGGCCTTTTTCACCATTGGCCGTCCGATTTCCGGCATTGTCTGTCTCATCCTGCAGATCACCTTGATTGGCTGGCTTCCCGCTGCCATCTGGGCCGCATATGCCGTCAGCCAGTACCACACCGACAAAAAGATCCAGCGCGCACTCGGCCGCTGATCCCCCTCCCGCTTTTACCGGTTCCCCCGCATGACCCAACTCGCCTCCAGCTACGACCCCAAATCCTTTGAAACCACGCTCTATGAGTCGTGGGAGAAGGCCGGCCTGTTCAAGCCGTCCGGCAAGGGCGAGCCCTACACCATCCTGCTGCCGCCGCCGAACGTGACCGGCACCCTGCACATGGGCCACGCCTTCCAGCAGACGCTGATGGATGCGCTGATCCGTTACCACCGTATGCGTGGCTACGACACGCTGTGGCAGGTGGGTACCGACCACGCCGGCATCGCCACCGAAATGGTGGTCAGCCGCAACCTGGCGCTGGAAGGCAAGGGTGAAACCCGCGACTCGCTGGGCCGCGATGGCTTCATCGACAAGGTGTGGGAGTGGAAGGCACATTCGGGCAACGTGATCGAAGGCCAGATGCGCCGCCTCGGCACCTCGGCTGACTGGTCGCGCAGTACCTTCACCATGGACGCGGGCCCAAGCGAGGCGGTGATCGAGTCCTTCCTCCGCTGGCACGAGCAGGGCCTGATCTACCGTGGCCAGCGCCTGGTCAACTGGGACCCGGTGCTGAAGACCGCCATTTCCGATCTGGAAGTGGAGAGTGTGGAAGAAGACGGCTTCATGTGGTCGATCGCCTACGCGCTCAACGACGGTGCCAGCTATGAGCACGTCGAAGTGGATGCCGACGGCGTCGAAACCCTGCGCGAAACCCGCAACTATCTGGTTGTGGCCACTACCCGTCCGGAAACCCTGCTGGGCGATACCGCGGTGATGGTGCATCCGGAAGACCGCCGTTACGCGCACCTGATCGGCAAGAGCGTGACCCTGCCGCTGACCGGCCGCAGCGTGCCGGTGATCGGCGACGATTATGTCGACAAGGCCTTCGGTACCGGCGTGGTCAAGGTGACCCCGGCGCATGACTTCAACGATTACCAGGTCGGCGTGCGCCACAGCCTGCCGATGATCAACCTGTTCACCACCACCGCCACGCTCAACGAGAACGCCCCGGACAAATACCGTGGCTTGGACCGTTACGAAGCGCGCAAGCTGATCCTGGCCGAACTGGAAGACCTGGGCATCCTGGTCGAGACCAAGGCGCACAAGCTGCAGGTGCCGCGTGGCGACCGTACCGGCCAGGTGATCGAGCCCTATCTGACCGACCAGTGGTTCGTGAAAATGGACGGACTGGCAAAGCGCGGCCTCGAACTCGTTGAAAACGGCTCGATCAAGTTCGTGCCGGGCAACTGGATCAACACCTATCGCCATTGGATGGAAAACATCCAGGATTGGTGCATCAGCCGCCAGCTGTGGTGGGGACACCGCATTCCGGCGTGGTTCGACGAAGCTGGCAACTGCTACGTCGGCCGCAACGAAGCCGAAGCGCGTGCCAAGGCCGGGCTGGCTGACGACGTACTGCTGACCCAGGACAGCGACGTACTGGAAACCTGGTTCTCCTCGCAGCTGTGGCCGTTCTCCACCCTGGGCTGGCCGAATGAAGCAGCGATGGCCGAGCGCGGCTTCGACCGCTACCTGCCGTCGAACGTGCTGATCACCGGCTTCGACATCATCTTCTTCTGGGTGGCGCGCATGATCATGGCCACCGACAGCTTCACCGGCCAGATCCCGTTCAAGGACGTCTACATCACCGGTCTGATCCGCGACGGCCAGGGCCAGAAGATGTCCAAGTCCAAGGGCAATGTGCTGGATCCGCTGGACATCATCGACGGCATCAGCATCGACGACCTGGTTGCCAAGCGCACCCACGGCCTGATGCAGCCGAAGATGGCCGAAAAAATCGAGAAGGCCACGCGCAAGGAATTCCCGGACGGCATCATCGCCCACGGTGCCGATGCGCTGCGCTTCACCATCGCCGCGTTGGCCACCCATGGCCGCGACATCAAGTTCGACATGAGCCGCGCCGAGGGCTACAAGAACTTCTGCAACAAGCTGTGGAACGCCAGCCGCTTCACCCTGATGAACACCGAGGGCGCGAGCTTCTCTGGCGTACCGCAGGCGCGTACGGATGCTGAGAAGTGGATCCTGGCGCGCCTGGCCAAGGTTTCGGCCGAAGCGCAGCAGCACTACGCCGACTACCGCTTCGACCTGTTGTCGCAGGCGCTGTACGAGTTCGTCTGGAACGAATTCTGCGATTGGTTCCTGGAACTGACCAAGCCGGCGCTCAATGGCGACAACGCCGAGGATGCGGCCAGCACCCGTCACACCCTGCTGTACGTACTGGAAGCAGTGCTGCGCCTGCTGCATCCGTTGATCCCGTTCGTCACCGAACAGCTGTGGCAGCAGGTGGCACCGCGTCTTGGCATCAACGCCGAGTCGTTGTCGCTGCGCGCCTACCCGACCGCGGAAGAGTTTGCCGGCGATTACGCGCAGGCCGAGGTCGACGTGGAATGGTTCAAGACCATGGTCAGTGCCCTGCGTCGTGTGCGCAGCGAGTTGAACGTACCGCCGTCCAAGCAGGTTCGCCTGCTGCTGCAGGGCGGGCAGGACGCGGACCGCAGCCGCCTCGATCGCTTCGCCTCGCAGCTGCGCTTCCTGCTCAAGCTCGAGAGCATCGATTGGTTGGCTGCTGATGCGGTGACGCCGCCGGCTGCGGCTGCCATTGTCGGCGAGCTGAAATTGCTGGTGCCGCTGGAAGGTCTGGTTGATCTGGATGCCGAGCGTGCGCGTTTGGACAAGGAGATCGCCCGCGTTTCTTCGGAGAAGGAGAAGAGCGAGGTCAAGCTGTCCAAGTTCACCGACAAGGTGCCAGCGGCGGTGGTTGAGCAGGAGCGTGTGCGCTTGGTCGATTGGAACAGCCAGTTGGCTGGCCTGCAGGAGCAGCGTGCGAAGCTTTGAGTCTTGCTGATTGCTGTTGTGGAAAACGCCGCCTTCGGGCGGCGTTTTCTTTTTGCGCGTTGACCATCGAAGGGCAAGGAGCGAAGAGCCCCCTCATCCGCCCTGCCGGGCACCTTCTCCCGCACGCGGGAGAAGGGAGTGCAATGCGCCATGCACGTCTACGGGTTGACTGAGTTACTCGGGCTCAAGCGCGCAGTGCCGATCGCGCAGGGAGCCTGCGGGCCGAATAAATCTGTGCAATCCAATCCCTTCTCCCGCCTGCGGGAGAAGGTGCCCAGAGGGCGGATGAGGGGGCTTTTTGGCGTCTTGCTTTTGAGTTTTGACTTTGCCTCCCCGCAGCCCCCCCCCAATCCCAGCTACGCTCCCCCAGCACCCCAACGCCGGAACCCAATGTCCCTCGGCATCTTCTGCGCCGTCCTGTTCGCCGCCCTGCTCCACGCCAGCTGGAATGCCATCGTCAAACTCGGCGGCGACAAGCTGCTGACCACGATCCTGGTCACCGGCTGGGCCGCGATCCTGTCCGCCATCGCCCTGCCCTGGCTGCCAGCCCCCGCCGCAGCCAGCCTGCCCTGGCTGGCCGCATCAGCCATCCTTCAAACCGGCTACTACGCCTTGGTCGCCCGCGCATACCACAGCGCCGACATGAGCCTGTCCTACCCGTTGATGCGCGGCTGCGCGCCGTTGCTGGTCGCCATCGCCGGCAGCTGGCTGTTCAACGAGCATCTGTCTGCCAGCGCCTGGAGCGGTATCGCACTGATCAGCACCGGCATCCTGTGCATGGCCGGCAGCAGCACCGCTCGCAACATCCGCCTGCCGCTGTGCATCGCGCTGGTCATCGCCAGCTACACGCTGGTCGACGCACACGGCGCGCGCCTGTCCGGCAACGCCTTGAGCTACACGCTATGGCTGTTCCTGTTGTCCGGCCTGCCGCTACCACTCTGGGCTTTGCTCGTTCGTCGCCAGCAACTGGGCAATTATCTGCGCGGCAATTGGCAGCGCGGACTGGTCGGCGGCATCGGCACCACCGCATCGTATGCAATCGCGCTGTGGGCGATGACCATCGCGCCGGTGGCGGTGATCGCCGCACTTCGCGAGACCTCGATCCTGTTCGCCCTGCTGATTTCGGCGTTGTTGCTGAAAGAGCACATCAGCCGCAAGCGTCTGCTCGCGGCTGCGCTGATCATTGCTGGCGTAGTGCTGCTACGGCTCGCATAGCACCAGCAGATCTCAGAGCGGCGGCATCACGCTGATGTCGTCATCCACCAGCTCCATTGCCATCACCAGCGCGTCTTCTCGGCCACTGGCGGTCGGGTAATAGCGCGGGCGGCGGCCGATCTCGTTGAAGCCTTCGCTGTGGTACAGCGCGATCGCCGAAGTATTGGATGGCCGCACTTCCAGAAACACACGCAACGCGCCACGTTGCCGCGCAACGCGTACCAACTCGCGCAGCAGGCGCCGGCCATGACCGCGCGACTGGCACAGCGGGTCCACACAGACATTGAGCACATGCGCTTCATCGGCGGCGAGACTGAGTACGGCATAACCGACAATGCCATCGTCCTCCACCAATACCCGGCTCGGATAGTCCGCACGCAGGCAATCCTGGAAGATGCCGCGCGTCCATGGAAACGGATAGCCGCGCAGCTCCACTTCCATCACCGCATCCAGGTCCCCTTCGTGCATGGGACGCAGGACCGTTCCCGGCCTGGTCATTGCCGCGACTTCCGCCGCAATGCTCTCAGCTGCGGCCACAAGGCGCGCTTGGCGGCGGGATTGGCGCGCAGTTCGGCCAAAGGCCAGCTGTCCATCATCGCCCGCGTCTGCGGGTCGTTGGGATTGCAGCCGGATGCGCGCAGCAAGGCGATCTGCAGACGGTCAGGCATGCGCAATCCACCGCTGCGCCTTGCAGCGCCCGTCGCGCCAGCAGTGAATACCGGTGCGGGCGCGGTACTCGGTGCCTGCGGTGCCTTTGCCGCTGCTTCGCGCGCCACTACAGGCGCGGCCGGCGTGGACACCGCCGCTTGCTGCGGCGGTGCCTGCTGCATCACCGTCGGGGCGCTATCGAACGCTGGCGCGGCGACAGCGGGCGGCGCGTCCAGCGCGCCGCCTTCCAGATAAACGGTGTAGCCCATCGCCTGCAGCCATGCCTGCTGCTCGGGGGTCCACACCGGCTCGGGCGAGAAACCGATCACTGCACCTTGCCGGCCGGCTGCCGCCAGCGCTGCAACAGCCACAGCACCGGGCCGGACAGCGCGTAGATCACGCCGACCACCAACAAGGTCCGCGCCGGGTCCAGCACCACGATGGAGATGACGATGGGCACCAGCGCCAGCACCACGAACGGCACGCGCTCCGAGCGCGGACCCTTTTCATTGCCGCCCTTGAAGCTCCAGAAGCGGATCCGGCTGACCATCAGCAAGCCGGCCACGATGGTCACGCCCAAGGCCACGTAGCGCAGTTCCTCGCCACTCCAGCCCAGGTCGCCATCAGCGAAGGCCCACACGAAGGACATCATCAAACCGGCCGCCGCCGGGCTGGCCAGGCCGACAAACCAGCGCTTGTCGACGGTGCCGACCTGGGTATTGAAGCGGGCCAGGCGCAGTGCCGCGCAGGCCGCGTACAGGAAGGCCGCCGACCAGCCGACCCGGCCCAGCACGTCGCCATCGAACTTCAACGAGGACAACGCCCAGTGATACATCACCAGCGCCGGCGCCATGCCGAAGCTGACCAGGTCGGCGAGGGAGTCGTATTGCACGCCAAATTCGCTGCTGGTACCGGTCAGACGCGCAACCCGGCCGTCCAGCCCGTCCATGACCGCCGCCACGAACACGGCGACACTGGCGTTGACGAACTGCCCGTTGGAGGCGGCGATGATCGCGTAGAACCCGGCAAACAGCCCGGCAGTGGTAAACAGGTTCGGGAGCAGGTAGATGCTGCGCGAACGCGGTGGTGGTCTCAATTCGTCCATACCGGGGAGTTTAATCGACTTGCCAGCCACGTCACCGGGTGCTGCAATCGTTGCCTGCCCCGTTCCGGCGTCTGGAGTTGCCATGCTCACCCTGTCCCGCCTCTGCTGCCTGCTCCTGCTCACCGCCTCTGCCAGCGCCTCTGCCGGCAATCTGTACAAGTGGAAAGACGCCAACGGCGTGACCCAGTACTCGGAGCGGCCACCGGCCGGCAAGCAATACGAGACCCGCCGCATCACCGACAGCGGCGCATCCGTGGCCGAAACCACCGCACCGGCGGAGGCTGCCGAGTCGTCGCAATGCGTTGCCGCACGGCGCAACCTGGAGCTGCTGAACGGCAGCGGCCCGGTCATGCATGACACCGACGGCGACGGTAAACCGGACGCCGCCCTGGACGACACCCAGCGCAGCGCGCAGAAGCGCCTGGCTGAAGCCGCCGCCGCAGCATATTGCAAGGCTGGACCGAAGACCTGAGCTGGTAGCTGACAGGCAAAGCCGGCAAAACCGGGGTGGGGGGGGGGGGGGGGGGGTGGGCGAAAGAGCGCACGCGCCCCGCGGATTTGGGGGCGGCCCGGGGGTGGGGGGGGGGGGGGGGGGGGGGCCGGGGAGGGTTGGGCGGCCCCCCCCCGGGTTGGATAAGCAACGAGCGGCCCCCCCCGCCCTCCCCTCCCCCCCCCCCCACACCCCCCCCCCCCCGGCCTCGCCCGCCGCCCTCCACACACCCCCCCCCGCCCCCCACCCCGGTTTTTTCCCTGACCCCGGTTTTTCACTTCGGGCTGGCAATGCGAGCAGGCTGCAAGGCTGGCAAAATAGGGGATCGTCCGTTTTGCGAAGCCCCCTGCCATGCGTCTTTCCCGCTTCCACCTGCATACCACCAAGGAAACCCCTGCCGACGCCGAGCTGGTCAGCCATCGGCTGATGCTGCGCGCGGGCATGATCCGCAAGCTGGCATCGGGCCTGTACACCTGGTCGCCGCTGGGCCTGCGGGTGCTGCGCAAGGTGGAAGCCATCGTCCGCGAGGAAATGAACCGCGCCGGTGCGGTGGAACTGCAGCTGCCGACCATTCAGCCCAAGGAACTGTGGGAAGAGACCGGTCGCTGGGAGAAATTCGGCGGCCAGCTGCTGAAAATCAAGGACCGCAAGGAGCAGGAATACTGCTACAGCCCCACCGCCGAGGAAGCCATTACCGACTTCGCGCGCCAGGAGCTGTCCAGCTACAAGCAGCTGCCGGTCAATTTCTACCAAGTGCAGACCAAGTTCCGTGATGAAATCCGTCCGCGTTTCGGTGTGATGCGCTCGCGCGAGTTTCTGATGAAGGACGCCTATTCCTTCCATCTGGACGACGCCAGCCTGGTCGCCGAATACGAGAACATGAAGGCCGCCTACACCCGCATCTTCACCCGTCTGGGTCTGGAGTTCCGTGCGGTGCAGGCCGATTCCGGTGCGATCGGCGGTGACGCCTCGCAGGAGTTCCACGTCATCGCCGATTCCGGCGAAGACGCACTGGTGTTCTCCACCGGCTCGGATTACGCCGCCAATGTGGAGGCCGCGATTGCCGCCGATCCGGCAGCGCGCGGCGCCGCCAGCGAAGAACTGCGCAAGATCGATACCCCCACCCAGAAGACCTGCGAGGAAGTCGCCGCGCTGATGGGCATCGCCCTGCTGCGCACGGTGAAGTCGATCGCGGTAATGACCACCGAAAATGAATTCGTGCTGGCGCTGGTCCGTGGCGACCATGACGTCAACGAAATCAAACTGGCCAAGGTTGCTGGCCTTGCCGATTACCGCATGGCCAGCGAGGCCGAGATTGCCGATTATCTGGGCAGCGAGCCGGGTTTCCTCGGCCCCTTGAATCCGCGCAAGACCATCCGTGTGGTGGCAGACCGCGAAGTCGCGGCAATGGCCGATTTTGTGGTCGGCGCCAATGAGAAAGGTCTGCATATTGCCGGCGTCAACTGGGGCCGCGATCTGGCCGAGCCCGACGTTGCCGATATCCGCAACGTCAAGGCCGGCGACCGTGCCTGTGACGGCGGCGAGCTGAAGATCACCCGTGGTATCGAAGTCGGCCACGTATTCCAGCTGGGCCGCCAATATGCGCAGGCACTGAAGGCCACCGTGCTGGACCAGAACGGCAAGGCTGCGGTGATGGCGATGGGCTGTTATGGCATCGGCGTGTCACGCATCGTCGCTGCCGCCATCGAACAGAACCACGACGACGCCGGCATTATCTGGCCGGTCAGCATGGCGCCGTGGCAGGCGGTGGTATGCATGATCAACCCGAAGCAGGATCCGACGGTGACCGCAGCCGCCGAAGCACTGCTGGCCGAACTGCAGGCCGCTGGCGTGGATGCCGCGCTGGACGACCGCGGCCTGCGCCCGGGCCAGATGTTCGCCGACATGGAACTGATCGGCATTCCGCACCGCATTGTCGTGTCAGAGCGTGGCCTGGCTGCAGGCACGGTTGAATACCGCGCCCGCAATGCAGCCGAAGCAGAGAACCTGGATCAGGCCACGGTGATCAGCAAGATCGTCGGCTAAGGCTTTGTGCTTATAACGCCGGGACATTGTCCCGGCGTTTTCATTTCCGGATAACATCAAAAACGCTATTTATTTGTCATTCCCGTTACCAGCCCGCTATGCTTTGCTGCGCTGCCACGGAATGGCATACACCCCAACCCATTATCCGGAGTAGTTATTCGATGAGTATCGATCTGTCCCAGCTGTCGGCCAAAGAACTGGCCGTTCTGATCCGCGACGCACAGAAGCGCAAGACTGTTGTAGCCAAGCGCCAGCCCATCGCAAAGGCCCGCGCCCTGGTTGCGGCTGCGGCAAAGAAGGCTGGTTATACCGTCGAAGAATTGTTCGGCAGCGGCGCTGCCGTTGCAGTGAAGGCTCCGCGTGGCGCCAAGGCCAGCAAGGGCGCTGCCAAGACCGGCCGCAAGCTGCCCAAGGTTGAGCCGAAGTACCGCAACCCGGCCAATGCCGCTGAAACCTGGACCGGCCGTGGCAAGCAGCCGCGCTGGCTGGCTGAGCACACCAAGGCAGGCCGCAAGGTCGAAGATTTCCTGATCCAGAAATAATAAATCTGGAATTGGCATTACAAAACGCCGGCAGATTGCCGGCGTTTTCTTATTGCATTCCTGTATTCGCAGTAGTTACAAATTGCTTGTTGTCGGCGTTCGCTGACCAGGCCATCAACAAAGTCGCACGGATAAGCGCAGCGCATCCGGGGAACCCGGTTCGATTGAGCTTGCGAGCCATCCGCGAACGGACCCGGGTGCGCTGGGTTTACCCGGGCTGCACAGGCTGAAGCACCCTGCGCCACTGCAACTGGCAGCGCCACTCGAATAAGCTCGGCAGCGCCTGAAGCAGTTACAGATTCTTGCGCGCCGGCACCAGCAGGTTACCGAACAGCAGACCCGCCACCAGCGCCATCACCACATTGACCACGGTCAGCAGCGCCGATTCGCCTGCGCTCACATTCTGCTGCTGGATCAGGCTCAATACACCGCGCAGGCTGGTACTACCGGGCACCAGCATGATGATGCCGGGCAGGCGGATGATCGCCCCCGGGCGCTGGACGATGCGTCCAAACAGATTGCCAGCGGCAGTCACCGTCATCGCCGCCAGAAAAATGCCGGCCGGCGCGCCCCACTGCTGCCCGCCATAGCGGGAAATCGCATAACCGGCGACCGAGGCGGCCATTACCCAGAGGTAATCGCGCCTGCTGGCACGGAACAGCATGGCAAAGGCAAACGAGGCCACCAGCACCGAGCCCCATTCCACCCAGTTCGATTGCGGTCGCGAGGCACGGATTACCGGCTCCAGCCCAATCGAGTTGGCGATGGTGACCGCGATCATCGCGCCCACCGTGAGTTTCATGATGGTCGTCAACGCGCCGGCAAAGCGCGCCGTACCAGATACCCAATGCCCGCTGGCCAGCTCGTTGACCGAGTTGGTCAGCGCCATGCCGGGCAGCAACACCACCAGCGAGGCGATGATGGTGGAATTCATGTTCAACGGGCCGATGAAGCTGGCCACCAGCACTGCCACGAAACCCGCCAGCAATGCCGCCAACGCTTCGCCAGCTTCGCGAGTGGCAACGCGGCGGTCGGTATAGAACAGCATCAGGCCGATCAGCAGGCCGGTAATGCCGGCGGTGGCGATATCCAGCCACGGCAGCCGCCACAAACCGGCCACGCCGGCCGAGCCCAGAGTGAACGAGGCCAGCAACTGGATCTTGCTGCGCAGGCCGCCGTCCTTGTCGAGCTGGCGCAGTGCGGTATGCCCCTGCGCGATCGACATCTGCCCGGCGGAGACCGCATCGGCAATCTGGTCAGCCATCGCCAGTTTGTGCAGATTGGTATCGCCCGGGCCCAGCCGGATCACGCGGGTGATATCACTGGAACCAATCGCCCGGGTCGGGTCGCTGAAACTCAGGATCAAACCGGTCGGGTTCGACCACGGCTCGCAATCCAGGTCCAATTGCTGCGCCAACGCCACCACCGCCGCCTCCAGACGCTGGGCGGTGGTGCCATAACTGTGCAGGCGCCCAGCCATCTCCGAAACGAAGGCCACACGTTGCGCATAGGTAGCGCGATTGGAAGCAGTGGCCGGGGCGGCGGCAAGGGTTTCGGCAGACATGGCCGCTAGTATCACCTGAAGCGGATGAAATACTCATCTGGCTTGAAGGGCGGACAGGGTATTCTCCGTATCCAATGGTGACCATGAAAGACATTCCACCGCCCGATTGCGCTCTGCCTGCCGATGCGGACGGCCTGCTCAGGCTTTCCGGCAATTGGACCTTGGCGACCGCGCTGCGCTCGAGCGAGGTGCTGCATGCCCAGACCGGGGCGGTAACCGGCATTGATGCACGCGCCATCGACCGGCTGGATTCGGCCGGGGTTCTGCTGCTGCTGCGCTACGCGCACAAGCTGGGCCTGCCGGATGATGCGCTGCAGTTTCGCGCCGACCATCAGGCGCTGGTCTGCACCATCGAGGAAGTCGCCGACGAGCGGCCCAAACCGCAGCGCGACTTCGGTGTGGCGGCAGCCCTGGATCGCCTCGGCCGCTCGGTACATGCCATTGCCGGCAACATCGTGGTGCTGGTCAATTTCCTCGGCGAGAACCTGGCCAAGCTGGCGCGGTTGTTCCGCCAGCCCCGCCGCTTCCGGCTCACCGCTGCGGTCAACCAGATGGAAGAGGTTGGGCTGAACGCGGTGCCACTGGTGGCCCTGTTGTCGTATCTGGTGGGCGCGGTGATCGCCTTCCTCGGCTCCACTATCCTGCGCGACTTCGGTGCGGAGATTTACGTGGTGGAGTTGGTCTCCATCGCCTTCCTGCGCGAATTCGCGGTGCTGCTCACCGCCATCGTGCTGGCCGGCCGCACCGCCAGCGCCTTCACCGCGCAGATCGGTGCAATGAAGGCGCGCGAGGAGATCGACGCCATCCAGACACTCGGATTGGACCCGATCGACCTGCTCGTGCTGCCGCGCGTGGTCGCCCTGCTGATCATGCTGCCGCTGCTGACCTTCGTGGCGATGATCGCTGGCCTGGCCGGCGGCGTCACCGTTGGCGCGTTCGACCTGGATATCCCGCCGCAGATGTACCTGGCGCGCATGCACGACACCATCGAGGTGCGACACATGCTGGTCGGTCTGTCGAAGGCACCGGTGTTCGCGCTGATCATCGCCCTGATCGGCTGCCTGGAAGGCCTGAAGGTGGAAGGCACGGCACAGTCGGTCGGCGAACGCACCACATCCAGCGTGGTGCAGACGATTTCGCTGGTCATCATCCTCGACGCGCTGGCCGCGTTGTGGTTCATGCACATGGGCTGGTGATGCGATGAGCACGATGGAGAACGCCAACACCGACGGCAGCGATCTGGCCATCCGCGTACGCGGGCTGCTCAATCGCTTTGGCAGCCAGACCGTGCACGACGGGCTGGATCTGGACGTGCGCCGGGGCGAAATCCTCGGCGTGGTCGGCGGCTCGGGTACCGGCAAATCGGTGTTGATGCGTTCGATCCTTGGCCTGCGCACGCCCGATGCCGGGCAGATTGAAGTGCTGGGCGTGGATGCGCGCTCGGGCAACCCGGCCGACCGCCTGCGCATCGAGCGCAATACCGGCGTGCTGTTCCAGGACGGCGCGCTGTTCTCCTCGCTGACGGTTGGCGAGAACGTGCAGGTGCCACTGAAAGAGCATCATCCCGAACTCAGCGAGCGCTGGCACTACGAGCTGGCATTGTTGAAGGTGAAACTGGCCGGCCTGCCCGCCGATGCCATCAACAAACTCCCTTCGCAGCTCTCCGGCGGCATGCGCAAACGCGCCGGTCTGGCCCGTGCACTGGCGCTGGATCCGCCCTTGCTGTTCCTGGACGAACCAACCGCCGGCCTCGATCCGATCGGCGCAGCCGCATTCGACCGCCTGATCAAGACCCTGCAGGAAGCCCTGGGCCTGACCGTGTTCCTGATCACCCACGATCTGGACACGCTCTACGCCATCTGTGACCGCGTCGCGGTGCTGGCCGACAACAAGGTCATCGCCAACGCCCCGTTACCCGAAATTGAACAACTCGACCATCCGTGGATACGCGAATACTTCCACGGCCCCCGCGCCCGCGCTGCGCGCGGCCTCCAGCACGAGCACGCTTGATATGGAAACCAAAGCCAACTACGTCCTGATCGGTGCCTTCACTCTGCTCATCGGCGTTGCCCTGCTCGCCTTTGGACTATGGGCAGCCAAATACTCCTCCGACCGTACCTGGCAGGAGTACCAGGTGGTGTTCACCGAAGCGGTGACCGGTCTATCGGTGGGCAGCCCAGTGCAATACAACGGCATCGCGGTCGGCTCGATCACCGAGCTGACCCTGGCCCCGGATGACCCGCGCAAAGTGGTGGCCAAGCTGCGCCTCAACTCCACCACGCCGGTCAAGACCGACACCCGCGCCAAGCTGGCCATCACCAGCCTGACCGGGCCGTCGATCATCCAGCTCAGCGGCGGCACCCCGCAGGCTGCCGCGCTTACCGCAGTCAGCAAGGAGCCGGTGCCGACCATCGCCGCCGCGCCCTCGGCCCTGCAGAACATCACCGACGTGGCCAACCGCGTGGTCGAGCGCATGGACGAACTGCTCAGCGATGAGAACGTCCGCAAGATCACCACCACCCTGGCCCATCTGGAAACCATCAGCGGCGGCCTGGCCGACCGCGATGAAGGCACCCAGGCCTTGCTGGTGGAAGCCCGCGATGCGGCGCGCAACCTCAACCTCACCCTGGGTTCGGCCAACGGCGCCATCAAGAACCTGGACGAGAACGTGCTGCGGGAGCTGCCGGCGACGATGGACAAGCTTGATGCAAGCCTGGCCAAGCTTGACTCGGCCGCTGGCAATGCCGACGCCATCCTTGGCGAGAACCGCGCAGCCATCAACAGCTTTGCCAACGACGGCCTGGCCCAGCTCGGCCCGACCCTGACCGAATTGCGCGGCCTGATCCGCGACCTGCGCCGGGTCAGCGACCGGCTGGAGAACAACCCGGCGCGCTACCTGCTCGGCCGCGACGCCCCGAAGGAGTTCGAACCCAAATGAAGCGCATTCCCCTGATCAAGCTGCTCGCACCTGTCTGCCTGCTGGCGCTGGCCGGCTGTTCGGCTTTGGCCGGCGGTGACCGCCAGTCCACCACCATCTACGCGCCGCAGGTGCGGGTACAAGCCGATCCGGCGTGGCCGCAGGTGAGCTGGCAGCTGGCCATCGCCAAGCCCAGCGCCGCCCGCCTGATCGACAGCCCACGCATCAACGTGCGGCCGACGCCAGGCGAACTGGAGGTCTATCGTGGCGCCACTTGGTCACAGCCGGCCACCGATATCCTGGAAGACACCTTGCTGCGCGGCTTCGAGGATTCGGGAAAGATCGACGCCGTTGCGCGCATCGCCACCGGTATCCGCTCCGACTACAAGCTGACCACCGACCTGCGCCGTTTCGAATCGGACTACCGTGGCGGCGAGCTACCGGCAGCAACCATCGAACTCAACGCAAAGCTCATCCACAGCCTGGACCAGCGCGTGGTTGCCGCCCGCACCTTCGTCGTCGCCGAACCAGCTGCCAGCGCCGAGATCAGCAGCGTCGCCGCCGCCTTCGAAGCAGCGTTGAGCAAGACCAGCGTCGAACTGATCGGCTGGACCCTGCTCAGCGGCCAGCGCGACGCGGCACAGCTGCGATCTGGCGGAAAGTAAGGTTGATGCGCTCGCCCGACACCCGCGCAGTCTTGGGCAGCGCATGCTGATAGTCGCGCTGGCAATGCCCGCGCATCAGCAGCAGATCACCATGGCCGAGCAGGTACTCGGCCTTCTGCGCGGGATCATCGCGTCGGCGCAGTAGAAAGCGCCGCGCAGCACCCAGGCTCAGCGAGGCAATCACTGGCGTAGCCCCCAGTTCGGGCTCGTCATCGCTATGCCAGCCCATGCTGTCACGACCATCGCGGTAGCGGTTGAGCAGCACGCTGTTGAAGGGGGCTGCACAGGCCTGCTGCAGCTGTTCACGCAACTCCAGCACTGCAGGCGCCCAAGCGTGCGGAAGGAAATCGGCGCCCGAATACCGGTAATGCGCATCGGCATCGCCCATCCAGCAACTCAAGCGCGGCGAATCCAGCAAGCGGCCAAACATGCGGATGCGGTGGATTTCCCAAGGCACCTGCGTGCGCAGAGCAAGCAGCAGGGCATCGGCCTGCTCCGCCGGCAACCAGGCCGGCAGTTGTTCGACGTCGGTCAACGTGTCGGGAAACAACATCACAAAGATGCGGGGCGACGAGGCCGCCCCGCCCTTTCACTCAGGCACGCCGGAACGGCACGCCGGTCTTCTCTTTCAGCTCTTCATCGCTGACACCTGGCGCGGCTTCCACCAGCACCAGTCCATCGGCGGTCACATCGAAGATTGCCAGGTCGGTGATGACGCGATCGACCACGGCAACACCAGTCAACGGCAACGTGCAGTCCGGCAGGATCTTGTGCTCGCCGTTCTTGGCGGTGTGCTCCATCAGCACCACCACGCGCTGCACGCCGGCAACCAGGTCCATCGCGCCGCCCATGCCCTTGACCATCTTGCCCGGCACCATCCAGTTGGCCAGATCACCCTTGTCGGTGACCTGCATCGCGCCAAGGATGGCCAGGTTGATGTGGCCACCGCGGATCATCGCGAACGAGTCGTGGCTGCCGAAGTAGCTGGCACCCGCACGCGCGGTGACGGTCTGCTTGCCGGCGTTGATCAGGTCAGCATCCACTTCCGCTTCGGTCGGGAACGGGCCGATGCCGAGCAGGCCATTTTCGGACTGCAGCCATACATCCACACCTTCGGGGATATGGTTGGCCACCAGCGTCGGCAGGCCGATGCCCAGATTCACGTAGGCGCCATCAGTCAGTTCGCGCGCGGCGCGCTGTGCCATTTCGTCACGGGTCCAGGCCATCTCAGTTCCCCTCCTGACGCACGGTGCGCTGTTCGATGCGCTTCTCCGGCGTTGCGTTCAATACGATGCGATCGACGTAGATGCCGGGCAGGTGGACCTGATCCGGATCGATGGCGCCCACCGCCACGATCTCCTCCACTTCCACCACGCAGACCTTGCCAGCCATCGCGCAGGCCGGATTGAAGTTGCGCGCGGTCTTGCGGAACAACAGGTTGCCGGCCTCGTCCGCCTTCCACGCCTTAACCAGCGAGACGTCGGCCTTGAGTGCGGTTTCCAGCACGTAGTGCTTGCCGTCGATCTCACGGGTCTCCTTGCCTTCGGCAACGATGGTGCCGTAGCCGGTCGCGGTGAAGAACGCCGGGATGCCAGCGCCGCCGGCACGCAGGCGCTCGGCCAGGGTGCCCTGCGGGTTGAACTCCAGCTCCAGCTCGCCGGCCAGGTACTGGCGCTCGAACTCCTTGTTCTCGCCCACATAGGACGAAATCATCTTCTTGATCTGGCGGGTCTCCAGCAGCTGGCCCAGGCCGAAACCATCGACGCCGGCATTATTGGAAATCGCGGTCAGGCCCTTGACCCCGCTGTCGCGCAGCGCGGCAATCAGTGCCTCGGGGATGCCACACAGGCCAAAGCCACCTACGGCAAGGGTTTGCCCATCGGCCACGATGCCGGCCAGGGCGTCGGCGGCGCTGGCAAAAACCTTGCCGCGTTGCCGGGTCGGGGAGAGATCGCTCATCGCATCACGCTCACAGTGCTGAAGATGCCCATATTCTAGCCATACCGCAGGGGCAACCCCCTTGGACTTTCGGCCAGCGCGGCAATTCCGACCAGTATGCAGACCTGTTCATCGGGCACAGCTCCCCAGACCCGATCAACAACTGCGGCACCAACGCAGTTACCGCAAACGCGACACAATCAACGGCCCCGGTTAGTGGCCTGCCAGCTCACCGACAACGCACCGCAGTGCGTCCTGCCAAGCTGGCAATGTGAGGTTGAAATCACGCTGCAGCTTGGTAGTGTCCAGCACGGACCAAGCCGGACGCTGCGCCAACGTTGGGTACTGCGCGCTGGAGATCGCTTGCACAGTGGGCGCTTTTGCCAGCACGCCCGCAGCGACCGCCTCCTTGAAGATCGCTTCGGCAAAACCGTGCCAACTGGTATGTCCGGATGCAGTCAGATGCCATGTTCCTGACAAATTCCCCGGATGCTGCAGTACCTGTGCAGTGACATCGGCGATCAGTGCCGCCGGTGTCGGCGTCCCAACCTGATCTGCCACCACCCGCACTTCATCGCGCTCGGCGCCGACGCGCAGCATGGTGCGCAGGAAGTTGCTGCCGTGCGAGGCGTACACCCAGGCGGTGCGAAAGACCAGATGACGCCCCCCTGCGGCCCGTACAGCATCTTCGCCGTCGCGCTTGCTGGTGCCATAGACGCCGAGCGGTGCAGTTGTTTCGCTTTCAACATAAGGTGCAACGCCCTGGCCGTTGAACACGTAGTCGGTGGAGTAATGCACCATCGGTACACCATGTGCCGCGCACCACTGCGCGATTACACCCGGCGCCTGTGCATTGACCCGGAACGCAGCCTCCGGCTCCTGCTCAGCCCTGTCCACTGCGGTGTAGGCTGCAGCGTTGACCACGATTGCGGGTTGCAGACGATCCAATAGCGCGGGCAGGCTTTCAGGTGCATCGAGATCCGCGACCTCGCAGGCACTGCCATCGGCGAGCTTGCCGCTGCGCGTGGTGGCTACTACGCGGCCGAGCGGAGCCAGCGCGCGCAACAGTTCATGACCAACTTGACCATTACCGCCGAACAACAGAACCGTCATACCCTGTAGACCGGCAGGCAATCTTCTGCGATGTCCCTTAGAAAGGGCGTGTTCTCGTCCTTCGCCGAGAGGATGGGAGCACTGATCGGCCAGTCCACCGCCAACGTGGCGTCATCCCAGCGAATGCCAGAATCGGCTTCCTTGACGTAGACGTCGGTGCACAGATAACTGAAAACCGCACTCTCCGAAAGCACCGCAAACCCGTGTGCAAACCCTTCCGGTATCCAGAACTGCCGCTTGTTCTCTCCACTGAGGATCACGGCCTCCCAACGGCCAAAGGTAGGCGAGCCGCGACGGATATCCACTGCCACGTCATACACCTCACCCTCCAGCACGCTGACCAGCTTTCCCTGGGGCCGTGGCCATTGATAATGCAAGCCGCGCAAAACTCCCTTGCTGGAGGACGAGACATTGCTTTGCACAAAATTCCCAGGCAGCCCGAGCGCAGCAAAGCGCTCCGCATTCCAGGATTCAAAGAAGAACCCTCGCGCATCACCAAACACCGCCGGCTCAATGACAACGCATCCGGGCATGGCGGTTTTTATCACTTTCACGGAACAACACCCCGCTGCAGAAGCTTCTGTAGATACTGTCCATACCCATTTTTTGACAATGGTGCAGCCAGTGCTTCGAGCTGTTCGGCAGTGATCCAACCCTGACCATAAGCAATTTCTTCAGGACAGCACACCTGCAGGCCTTGGCGGGTCTGGATGGTCTCGATGAAATTCGACGCCTCCAGCAAAGAAACATGGGTGCCGGTGTCCAACCAGGCATAGCCACGCCCAAGCGGTTCCAGCTGCAGCTTGCCTTCATCCAGGTAGCGTTGATTCAGGTCCGTGATCTCCAGCTCACCACGCGGCGATGGCTTCAACTCGGCGGCATAGTCGCTCGCGTTGCCGTCGTAGAAGTACAAGCCGGTCACTGCATAGTTGGAGCGCGGTTCGGCCGGCTTCTCAACCAATCCGACAACCTTGCCGTCTTTGCCGAACTCGGCAACACCATAGCGCTCAGGGTCACTGACCCAATACCCAAACACCGTGGCACCGGTGTCGCGTGCATCGGCACGTTTCAGCACCTCACGAAGACCGGTACCGTGGAAAATATTGTCCCCGAGCACCAGACAGCTGGGCTTGCCGCCGACAAAATCGCGACCAATCAGGTAGGCCTGCGCCAAACCATCCGGACTGGCCTGCACGGCATACTGGATATCCATTCCCCATTGCGAACCATCACCCAGCAACTGCTGGAACAAGGCTTGTTCGTGCGGGGTATTGATGATCAGCACCTCGCGGATCCCCGCCAGCATCAAGACACTGAGCGGGTAATAGATCATGGGCTTGTCATAGACCGGCAGCAATTGCTTGCTGATGCCCTTGGTGATCGGATACAGCCGCGTACCAGAGCCGCCAGCCAGGATGATGCCTTTACGTTGCGTCATGGTTGTTCCCTTGTTGGCCCGCACAGACATGCGGGCGCTGGATCCTCGATATCAGGCTTCGGTACCGATGCGCTGCAAGCGATAGCTGCCGTCCAGCACGTCGTTTACCCACTGCTGGTTTTCCAGATACCAGTCGACGGTGAATGCGATGCCTTGTTCGAAGGTGTACTTCGGCTCCCATCCCAGTTCGTTCTTGAGCTTGGAAGCATCGATTGCATAGCGGCGATCATGGCCGGGGCGATCGGTGACATAGGTGATCTGTTCGCGGCGTGACTTGCCGTCGGCGCGCGGGCGGCGTGCGTCCAGCAACGCGCAGATCGCCTGCACTACTTCGATATTCTGCTTTTCGGAATTGCCACCGACGTTGTAGGTCTCGCCAACCTTGCCCTTGGCCAATACGCAGCGGATCGCCTCGCAATGATCAGCAACAAACAACCAGTCGCGCACCTGTTTGCCGTCGCCGTACACCGGCAACGGCTCGCTGGCCAAGGCCTTGGCAATCACCAGCGGAATTAGCTTCTCCGGGAAGTGGTACGGACCGTAGTTGTTCGAGCAGTTGGTGGTCAGCACTGGCAGACCGTAGGTGTGGTGGAATGCCCGCACCAGATGATCGGACGCTGCTTTGGACGCCGAGTACGGTGAGTTCGGGGCATAGGGCGTAGTTTCGCTGAACTTGCCGGTTTCACCCAGCGTGCCGTAGACCTCATCGGTGGAGACATGCAGGAAACGGAATGCACCCGCTTCATCAGCTGGCAGCGCCTTCCAGTAGTCGCGCACGGCCTCCAGAAGGCCAAGCGTACCAACCACATTGGTCTGGATGAAGGCTCCCGGGCCGTCGATCGAACGGTCCACATGGCTCTCGGCGGCAAAATTCAGCACCGCATCGGGGCGGTGTTCCGCCAGCAGGCCAGCCACCAGCGCGCTGTCACCGATATCGCCACGGACGAACAGGTGATCCGGATTGCCCTGCAGGCTGTCCAGCGTCTTCAGGTTGCCGGCGTAGGTCAATGCATCCAGATTGATGACCCGGATGCCCTTGGCTACAGCTTCCAATACAAAATTACCGCCGATAAAGCCGGCGCCGCCGGTCACAAGCCATGTGGTCACGCGGTGATACTCCCGTTGTTGCGTCTGCTGGGCAGCAAACAATCTCTACAAGGATATAACGCGCCCCGTTGCCAGGCCTGCACCATTGACAACGAAACCACAGTAGTCGGACATTGTCCGGACATATGGCCGTCCTGTTTCGCACCATACGCATTCGCATGGAGCCTATAACCCGGCTAGAATCGAGAAAACTTGTCCCCGGCCCGCGCCGGCCCCCCGATCAGCAACCGAAGGACCCCGCAGCACATGAAAATCCTCGTCGCGTACAAGCGCGTGGTGGACTACAACGTCCGCATTCAAGTCAAGCCGGATGGTTCCGGCGTTGTCACCGATGGCGTCAAGCTCTCGCCGAATCCGTTCGATGAAATCGCCCTGGAAGAAGCCCTGCGCCTGCGCGACAAGGGCATCGCCACGGAAGTGATCGTGGCCACCATCGCCCCGGCCGATGCCCAGGCGCACCTGCGCAACGGCCTGGCCATGGGCGCCAACCGTGCCATCCACGTGGTCACCGACCAGGCCATCCAGCCGCTGACCGCCGCCCGCACGCTGCTCAAGCTGGTTGAGAAGGAACAGCCAGACCTGGTCATCCTCGGCAAGCAGGCGATCGACGACGACGCCAACCAGACCGGGCAGATGCTGGCCACTTTGTGGGCGCGTCCGCAGGCCACCTTCGCCTCCAAGGTTGAGATCGCCGACGGCAAGGCCACGGTTACCCGTGAAGTCGACGCCGGTCTGGAAACACTGGAAGTCGATCTGCCGGCGGTGATCACCACCGACCTGCGCCTGAACGAGCCGCGTTTCATCAAGCTGCCGGACATCATGAAGGCCAAGGCCAAGCCGCTGGAAACCCTGCAGCTGGCTGACCTCGGTGTTGAAGCCGCCGACACGTTCAAGACCACCCAGTACGCCGCGCCGTCCAAGCGCAGCAAGGGCGTGATGGTGAAGGATGCTGCCGAACTGGTAGCCGCACTCAAGCAGAAGGGGTTGTTGTAATGGCCAAGATTCTCGTCATCGCCGAACACCTGGACGGCAAGCTCAACAGCGCCGTCGCCAAGACCGTGTCGGCAGCAACCGCAGTGGGCGGCGATATCCACGTGCTGGTGCTGGCCGCCGACCCGGCCGCCATCGCTGCTGAAGCCGCGCAGATCGCCGGCGTCAGCAAGGTACTGACCATCGCCAATCCGGCCAATGAGCACGCGCTGGCACAGGTACAGGCACCGCAGATCGCCAAGGCTGCGGCTGGCTACAGCCATGTATTCGGCCCGTCGACCACCACCGGCAAGGATGTGATGCCGGCCGTGGCCGCTCTGCTCGGCGTCAACCAGGTCTCGGACCTGATGTCGGTAGAAGGTGCGCATACGTTCAAGCGCCCGATCTACGCCGGCAATGCCATCATCACCGTCGAGGTGCCCGCCGACCAGGTCGTCGTCGCCACCGTACGCGCCGCCTCCTGGCAGGAAGCGGCCAAGGGCAACAACGCTCCGATCGAGGCACTGAGTGTCGACGCCGCCCTGCCCGGCCATACCCGCTTCATCGGCCTGGCGGCTGGCAAGAGCGACCGCCCCGACCTGCAGAGTGCCAAGCGCGTGGTCTCTGGCGGCCGCGGCGTAGGCTCGGAAGAGAACTTCAAGGTGATCTATGCGTTGGCCGACAAGCTCGGCGCCGGCGTTGGTGCCTCGCGCGCCGCGGTGGACGCAGGGTACGTGCCCAGCGACATGCAGGTCGGCCAGACCGGCAAGATCATCGCGCCGGAGCTGTACATCGCCGTGGGCATCTCTGGCGCCATCCAGCACCTGACCGGCATCAAGGACGCAGGCACCATCGTCGCCATCAACAAGGACGGCGATGCGCCGATCTTTGAGATTGCCGATATTGGCTTGGTGGGTGATCTGTTCACCTTGCTGCCCGAGCTGGAAGCGGCCCTGTAAACCATCAGGATCAGGGCGCTGCCGAGCTGGAGCGCCCCGACCCTGAGCAAGCGGCAGGCTGGTTTTCAGCTACAATCATCGCATCAAGATGATTCTGCCGAGCCATGACAGATAACCAAACGCAGCAACCGGCCGCAGATTCCCCTCCTGCCGGCGCGCAGCACTCGGCCGCCCCCCCATATCTCGATTGTTTCCCCGGTATACGGCTGCGTCGGTTGCCTGGAAGATCTGGTCGACCAAGTTGCTTCCAGCATCAGCGAATTGGGCCGAAGTTTTGAGCTCATTCTCGTTGATGATGCGAGCCCGGATGGATCGTGGCAGCGGATCGTCGAGCTTTCAGCGACCCATCGCTGGCTGCACGGAGTTCGCTTGGCGCGTAACTTCGGCCAACATGCCGCGATTTCAGCAGGCGTCAAGCAGGCGCGTGGCGAGTGGGTGGTCGTTATGGATTGCGATCTGCAGGACATCCCCTCGGAGATCCCGCGGCTTTATCGGCACGCGGTACAAGGCAACCATGACATCGTCTTTGCCCAGCGCGTGCAACGTCAGGACGGTGCGCTCAAACGTTTTTCCTCGTGGGCGTTCTTCAAGCTTCTTACTTGGCTCACCGGGATCAAACAGGACTCAAGTACTGCCAACTTCGGCGTGTTCCGTCGCGCCGTCATCGACGCGGTAGACGCAATGCCGGAACGGGATCGTTGCTTCCCCTTGATGATCAAGTGGGTCGGTTTCAACATGTCGTTCCTGCCGGTGGAACATGGTCGTAGAACCCACGGCCAGAGCAGCTACAACCTCAGGAAGCTGCTCAAACTGGCACTTGAGATATCGCTGAGCTACTCCGAAAAGCCCCTTCGCATGGTTGCAGGTCTTGGCATGGCCGCTTCGGCATTTGCCTTCCTGCTGGTTGGCTTTGCGGTGCTGCGCTGGTTGTCCGGCGATGTGGCAGTAGCTGGTTTCACAAGCATCGTGGCGTCGATCTGGCTCAGCAGTGGCCTGGTTCTTTTCAGCCTTGGAATCGTCGGCCTGTATGTCGGCCAGGTGTTCCGCAATGCACAGGGACGCCCCAGCTTCATCCTTGCTGAGAAAACAGCGTCATGAACCAGCACGTCGAACTTCGCCAGGGAAACGCCACAGCGCGCCTGCGGCTGACGCCTTGGGACCAACGAAGCCTTGGCCTGCGCACCGCAGAGCTATTGGAAATCACCGGAACCGGCAACGAGCTTTCCGAGCTGTGGACGCACGTTGATGCCTGGCTTCTGGAACATCGCATCGAATACAGCTTTGGACGGATTGCTACAGACGCCCCGCAGCTCAAGGAAGCGCTACAGAACCACGGCTATCACTTCATCGAGACCTCAATCCTATTGTCTCGTGCAAGAACCGAAGAGTGGCCCAGAGTATCGAAATCGCTGAAACTGGAGCTGGGCGCACCGTCGCCTGAAGACCTTGACGAGCTCAGGGACATCGCGTTCAGCGACTTCCACCATGGCCGTTTTCTTGAAGACCCGACCATCCAACCCCAGCTGGCGCGAGCACGCACCAGCGGCTGGCTCGATGACCTGCATGAACGTGAGAGCCTCAGCAGCGCGCGACTGCACGGCAAGAACATCGGCTTTATCGCCGACACGATAAACGCGGACGGCGTTGCCGACCTCATCCTGTATGGCGTCTCATCCAGCTATCCCATGCTTGCACTTCCCTTGTGGGTAGCTGCCTTGCAAAGGCTCAACGACATGGGGGCAACGCGCTACCAGGCCATGGTGTCGGCGGCAAACATCCCAATGCTCAATCTTTACCTGCGACTTGGATTCTCGGTGACCTCAGTGCACTACGGATTCCGGAAGTGGCAAAACTCAATTGACTGATTAAAGGCAACCACCGCAAATGAAGACCGACCTGACTCCAAAGATTCTTGAGATCATCGCGTCGCTGAGCGAGGTCCCGGGGACTACGATTACTGCGGAATCCTCGCTCATAGGCGAAGGTCGCGTACTTGACTCCATCAAGCTCGTGGAGCTTTGCGTGGAACTGGAAGATCTCGCCAGCGACCATGGCTTTGATTTCGACTGGACCTCGGAAACCGCAATGTCCCGTTCACGCAGCATGTTCAGGACTGCAGGGTCATTGGCGACCGAATTTGCCACGCAACAGGCCGCGCAAGTCCAATGATCCTCGTCACTGGAGCCAGCCGAGGCCTGGGAGCTGCAGTATGCGAACGACTCAGCGCAGCAGGCGCCGATGTGGTTGGGCTTGCCCGCACTCCCACAGAAGCCAGCTACCGCATGCTCCCGCTGGACGTAACCTCCTATGAAGGATGGCGCTCGCTGGCACAGAACCTGAAGCGGGAAAAGGCGCAGGTAGAGGCACTCATCAATGTTGCCGGTGTCGCATCGATGAACCTGGCCGTAACCACTCCAGAGAGTACTACCCGTCATGTGATCGAAACCAATCTCATGGGTTCGATCTTCGCCTGCCAGACCATCGCTCCTCTGATGATCCGCAGAAAGACAGGAAGCATCATAAATTTCAGCACCATCGCCGTACACCTCGGACTCAAGGGCGAGTCGATCTATGTAGCATCGAAAGCCGGTGTCGAGGGCTTTTCAAGAGCATTCGCACGTGAGATGGCAGACTTCGGAATCACCGTGAACTGCATCGCCCCGGGCCCGATCCGCACGGAGCTGCTGAGGGGAATCAGCAACAGCCAGATCGACGCCATCGTCCAACAACAGATTATCCGCACCGTATTTGACCGCGATGCCGTCTGCGACACCGTGGATATGCTGCTTGCTCCAACGGCGCGCGCGGTTACCGGGCAGGTTATTCACATAGGAGGTGCATGATGAAACTGCTGGAACTCTTGCAGGAAAGGTGGGAAGGCTCGCATGAACCCTTCCTTATCTATCAGGGCAATGAACTCCGCTTCTCGGATGTACAGAGCAGCAACAACACCGACCTGTCACTCGTCCGGCCTGGGGATGTGGTTGCATTGATTGGCGACTTTGAGCCCTCTGCGATTGCATGCCTGCTGCGGCTGATCGACCTGAAGGTCATCCTCGTCCCACTCACGCGGGAAACGGCACAGGATCACGACTACTTCTTCGAGACTGCCGCGGTCGACGTGGTCATCGAAGGCAGCAATGTCACCCGGCGCACGGTTGAGAACACCAACCCACTGGTAACTCGACTGCGTGATATCGGGCATGCCGGGTTGGTTCTGTTTTCAACAGGAACAACCGGCAGGCCCAAGGGCATCCTGCATGACATGACATTGTTCCTGCAGCGCTTCAGTCAGCCACGCCCGACATTCCGGACGTTGAGTTTTCTGTTGTTCGATCATATTGGCGGCATCAATACACTGTTGCACACGGTCTTCAATCGCGGCGTAGTCATCTCGCCCAGCGAACGCTCGGTCGAGGGTGTGCTGGAAACCTGCCGCAAGTATCAGGTAGAGGTACTGCCCACCACGCCGACCTTCCTTCGCATGCTACTGATGAGCGGACTCATCCCGGATGCATTTCCACCGTCGATAAAGGTAGTCACGTATGGCACCGAACGGATGGATCAGCCAACGCTGAGCGCGCTGTGTGAGCTGCTGCCCGCCGTTGATTTCCGGCAGACATTCGGCATGTCCGAGCTCGGCATTCTTCGCGTGAAGTCCGAGTCGCGGGATAGTCTTTTCATGAAGATCGGCGGAGAAGGAGTCGAGTCCAAGGTAGTAGACGACGTCCTGAAAATTCGCTCTGCAACCCGCATGCTTGGCTATCTCAATGCGCCGTCGCCTTTTGATGAGGACGGCTGGTACGACACCAAGGACATCGTTGAAACCCGCGATGAATACATCAAAGTCACTGGCCGGATCAGTGATGTAATCAATGTCGGCGGGCTCAAGGTCATGCCATCGGAGATCGAACGGCATGCATTGGAATTTCCAGGTATAGCGCAGGCGCAAGCTTTCGCACGCGAGAACCCGATCACCGGGCAGCATGTGGAATTGGTGGTCGAAGCATCGGCGGGCTCTGACGTACAGATTCCGCAACTACGCGAGTTTCTCGCAGCACGCCTGCAGCCGCATATGCAGCCGAGACGGGTCAAGCTTGGCGCGATCCAGGTCGGCCATCGCTTCAAGAAGAAGTGAACATCCTCGCGACCTCACCCCAGGCGCGCCTCATGATGCGTCCTGGGGGAATCGATGAAGCGCATGACTTTGGCAAACAAGCGTGGGGAGCGTTCTGTTCGCTCCCCACGCCAAGGCAGGCAGCGCCCTGCTGACCGATGCAGGCAATCGCCCGAATCAATCGCTTCGTGAACCATCTGGCTGCACAGCAAGTTCTGCCTTCAACCCGCCTCCACTCTGAATCCAGCATCCATGAGCTACGTCTTTATCGCCCTGACCATACTTCTGACTGTCTACGGCCAAATTACGCTGAAGTGGCAGGTAGGACTGAATCCAGGAGCGACCATCGACGGTTTGAATCCGCGCGCGATCCTGACCCTGCTATTGAATCCCTGGGTCATCAGTGCCTTCGCCGCGGCATTTGGCGCGTCGCTGTGCTGGATGGCAGCCATCGGGCGCATGCCCTTGAGCAAAGCCTATCCCTTTACCGCCTTGAGCTTCCCGTTGGTGGCGATATTGACTGTCTGGCTCTTCCGGGAGTCTTTCGACTCGCATAAGATCGCGGGCACCGCCCTGATCATTTTGGGGGTAGTGGTTCTTTCACGCTCAGGGACTTGAAAATGGCACAGAAAACGGATGGCTTACACGCAGTACTTTCGCACCCGCGAATCTACGACTTTCTGCAAAACCTGCTTGGCGCCAAACGTGCTCGCTCCAAGTTGATTGCTGATCACATCAGGCCCCGTCCGGGCGACCGCCTTCTGGATATCGGCTGTGGTACCGGTGAACTCTTCAGTCAGCTCCCTGACGGATTGCATTATGTGGGATTCGATCTTTCCGAGCCCTATATCGAGGCAGCGCGCCATCGCTATGGCATGGCCCAGTTCGAATGCATGGATGTTTCCAACTACCAGGTTGCAGGCAGCGACGAACAACGCGCCGATCTGGTGCTGGCAATCGGTATCCTCCACCATCTGGACGACGATCAGGCACGCGCATTGATGCGAACCGCCCACGCGGCACTGAAACCGGGCGGGCGCTTTATTTCGCTGGACGGCACCTACGTAGATGGCCAGTCCACCATCGCTCGCGCCCTGATCTCGCGTGACCGCGGGCAGAGCATCCGCACCCCCGAAGCCTATAGAGCTCTGGGTGAGGCGGAGTTCGACAAGGTAGAGGCTCGGGTCAGAACCGATATGCTCTACGTCCCTTACACCCATTACGTCATGGAATGTGTGCGCTAGGCCCTTTGCCAGCCGCTATCAGGAGCAGCAGTGATCCCGTTCAACAAGCCTTATATGACCGGCCAGGAGCTGGTGAATATCGGCCGCGCGCACAGCAACGGTCATCTGAGCGGGGATGGCCCGTTCACCAAACAATGCAATGCATGGCTGACTGAACGCACCGGCGCCAGCAGTTCGCTGCTGACCCACTCCTGCACCGCCGCGTTGGAAATGGCAGCCCTGTTGCTGGATCTGACACCGGGCGATGAAGTGATCATGCCGTCCTATACGTTTGTGTCCACCTCCAATGCCTTCGTCCTGCGCGGCGCAGTGCCGGTGTTCATCGACATACGCGCCGATACGCTCAACATCGATGAAACCTTGGTCGAAGCTGCAATCACACCTCGGACCAAGGCGATCTGCGTAGTGCACTATGCAGGTGTCGCGTGCGAGATGGATACGATCCTCGATATTGCCGCTAGACATGGTTTGGCCGTGGTGGAAGATGCCGCACAAGGCATCATGTCCACTTACAAGGGCCGCCCATTGGGCACCATCGGCGAGCTCGGCGCATTGAGCTTCCATGAAACCAAGAACATCATCTCAGGCGAGGGCGGCGCATTGCTTTGCCGCGACCGGACCCATGCCGAGCGCGCTGAGATCATCCGGGAAAAGGGCACCAACCGCAGCCGCTTCTTCCGCGGCCAAGTGGATAAATACACTTGGGTGGATGTTGGCTCGTCCTTCCTGCCCGGCGAGATCACCGCCGCCTTCCTCTCCGCCCAGATGGACGCGGCCGAACAGATCACCGAGAAACGACTGGCAATATGGGACAGCTACCACGCTTGGGCCGAAGCCCACGAACGCAATGGCAGCGTGCAACGGCCGACGGTACCTGCCCACTGCACCCACAATGCACATATGTACTACCTGTTGCTGCCTTCACTTGAGACCCGTACCCGCTTCATTTCGGAGATGAAGCAACGTGGCGTGCAGACGGTGTTCCACTACATCCCGTTGCATTCCTCCCCGGCCGGCCAAGCATACGGACGGTGCGGTTCGTTGATGGACGTAACCGATGACATCAGTGTGCGCCTGGTTCGAATGCCTCTGTGGGTAGGTGTTGAGCAACAGATGGAAACGATTCTTGAGCAAGCCGACCTGGCGCTCCAGGCTGCACTCGCCTGAGTGCGGCCCCTGGCGCCCAGGCCGCCAGGGAGCTAGCGCGATATCGCCCCCAGCAAGCTTGTCCGGTCCCGGCTGGCGGCAAGGCAACCTGAATCCTTGGCCAAGCCTCCCTGCTCAAGGCTGACCCGCCCTTACATGGCCTGTCGCTATAATTGGGCGTTCCCCTGCAAGGACCGGAATCTATGACGCTCCCCTGCTTCAAAGCCTATGACATCCGCGGGCGGGTGCCGGAAGAACTGAACCCCACCTTGGCCGAACGCATTGGTGCAGGTACCGATACCTTGCTCGGCCCTGGCCCCGTGGTTCTGGGCTATGACATCCGCTTGAGCAGTCCAGAGCTTCATCAGGCCTTGGCTCAAGGCTTCCGCAATGCAGGCCGTGACGTGATCGACATTGGCCTGTGTGGGACCGAAGAAGTCTATTTCCAGACCTTTCACCGCAGCGCTGCCGGGGGCGTGATGGTGACAGCAAGCCACAATCCCATGGATTACAACGGCATGAAGCTCGTACGCGAACACTCGCGTCCGATCAGCGGCGATACTGGCTTGTTTGACGTGCGCGACTACGCCGCAACTGCCAGTGAGTTGCCTGCTGGCGGCGAGGGCAAGCTCTTCCAGGACCCGGACAAGCGTGACTACATTGCCCATCTTCTGGGTTATATCGACAGCAGTGTGCTGAAGCCATTGAAGATCGTCGTCAATGCCGGCAACGGTGGTGCTGGCCTGGTAATCGACCAGTTGGCCCCTCACCTTCCATTTGAGTTCATTCGCATCCAGCATGAACCTGATGGGCGCTTTCCCAACGGCATTCCCAATCCGTTGTTGATCGAGAATCGTGACGCAACCGCCAACGCCGTGCGCACCCATGATGCCGACTTCGGCATCGCCTGGGATGGCGACTTTGACCGTTGCTTCTTCTTTGATGCGCAGGGCAACTTCATCGAAGGTTATTACCTGGTTGGTCTGCTCGCCACCGCACTGCTGAAACGCAATCCGGGCGGCAAGATCATTCATGATCCTCGCCTGACCTGGAACACGGTGGAGATGGTCGAGCAAGCCGGTGGCATACCGATCATGAGCAAAACCGGCCACGCTTTCATCAAGGAACGCATGCGTGCCGAAGACGCAATCTACGGCGGCGAAATGAGTGCTCACCACTATTTCCGTGAGTTCGCGTATTGCGACTCGGGCATGATCCCGTGGCTGCTGATCGCCGAACTCGTATCGCAGAGCGGTACCAGCTTGGGCGACCTGGTCGCAGATCGCATGAAAGCCTTCCCTTGCAGTGGTGAAATCAACTTCCGGGTCGACGACGCAAAAGCAACCGTGGCACGCGTGATGGCGCACTACACAGATCAGAATCCCGTCCTCGACTACACTGACGGCGTCAGCGCCGAATTCGATCAATGGCGCTTCAATCTACGCAGTTCGAATACCGAGCCGCTTCTACGTCTGAATGTGGAGACGCGTGGCGATACACAATTGCTGCGCACCCGCACTGAAGAGCTCACCGCCCTTATCGGCGGCAGCACAGACCAACACTGACCAGGACGCATACATGTTGCCCATTGTTCCCGTCATTCTTTCCGGTGGTTCTGGCACCCGCCTGTGGCCACTTTCCCGCGAAGCCTACCCCAAGCAGTTCCTGCCACTGGTCGGCAAGGACACGATGCTGCAGGCAACCTGGAAGCGTGTTGCGCAGATTGCTGGCGCACCTCCTATTGTTGTTGCCAACCAGGAACATCGGTTCATGGCGGCCGAGCAACTGCGTGAGTGCAAGGTTACCCCACAGGCACTGATCCTCGAACCGGTAGGCCGCAATACTGCCCCCGCTATCGCCATCGCCGCCCTGCAGGCACTGGCAACTGGTGAAGACGCCCTGCTGCTGGTACTACCCTCTGACCATGTGGTCCGCGACCAACACGCATTCCACCAGGCCGTGGCACAGGCCGCCATCGCGGCTGAATCCGGCAAGTTGGTGACATTCGGTATTGTGCCAACCGCCCCCGAGACAGGTTACGGCTACATCAAGGCAGTAATCGGTGAAGGCGTGCGCCCGGTTGAGAGATTTGTGGAGAAGCCAGATCTGCAAACCGCCAAACAGTATGTCAGTTCAGGCGAGTTCTTCTGGAATAGCGGCATGTTCCTGTTCAAGGCATCGCGCTACTTGAATGAACTGGAAAATCTGCAGCCAGCCATTCTCGCAGCCTGCCGCAACGCGCTCGACAACGCCGGGCGCGACAACGACTTCATACGTCTTGACGCAGAAGCATTCGCTGCAAGCCCAAGTGATTCGATCGATTACGCGGTAATGGAAAAAACCGTCGACGCTGCTGTTGTACCGCTGGATGCAGGCTGGAATGACGTGGGCTCCTGGTCAGCCCTCTGGGAAGTATCAGACAAGGACAGCAATGGAAATGCCTGCCATGGCGACGTCATCGCACTGGACTGTAAAGACAGCTATGCCTATGGCAACCGACTGATCGCCATGGTCGGCTTGCAGGACACCGTTGTTGTGGAGACCGACGATGCGGTATTTGTCGGCCACAAGGATCGTGTTCAGGACGTCAAGGAAATCGTCGCCCGGATCAAGAAAGAAGGGCGTAGCGAGGCCAGCGCACACCGGAAGGTTTATCGCCCCTGGGGCGCATACGACTCGATCGATAACGGCACTCGCTTCCAGGTCAAACGTATTACGGTCAATCCCGGCGCCACCCTGAGCCTGCAGATGCACCACCATCGCGCGGAGCACTGGATTGTCGTCAGTGGTACGGCTGAGGTTACCCGAGGCGAGGATGTGATCCTCCTGACCGAGAATCAAAGCACCTATATTCCACTTGGCGTAACCCATCGCCTGAAGAATCCAGGCAAGCTACCGCTCGAGCTGATTGAAGTACAGTCCGGCAGCTATCTGGGCGAAGACGACATTGTGCGCTTCGAGGATAGTTACGGACGCGCCTGATCGTTCACACCTGGAAAAGCCCTGCACAAGCAGGGCTTTTTTTATAGCCAATCAGCGGAAGCCCTGTAGGGAACATGCCGTGCGGGAGAGGATCGGTTGCTGCATCTCCAGCACTATCTGGCAAACGGCATCAAAAAACCTTTCCCTGCGTCGCACTCATCCCTCGTGATGAGTACGACACAGATCAGATCAGCTCTTCGCTGCCAGCACTATTCCCTTGTAGGTGACTTCGCCAGCACCGTTCGTCAGCACGCGCAGCTCCAGATTCTTCACAGGCTCATCAAGGCTGAATTCGATGGTGTGCAGTTCCACCCCATCCCCCTTCACCTCAACCGTACCCAATGTCCTGCTTCCGCCTTCTGCCACGACATCCAACGTCGCCACCACCTGCTGCGCAGGGTCTGCAGAACCAGACACCTCGAATGAAGCGGTGTAGCGCCCCCGCCCTAGCACCATATACGGCCCATACTGCAGAAAACCTGCTTGACCCTGCTTGGCCCGCAACGCGCCATCAGCTGCCGTCCATTGCCCAACTGTCTTCGAGCCGTCCGGTGCCGCCAGTATCTGAACTGGCTTGCGCAGCTTCATGCTCCAGCCGGGAATATCCTCGGCAATGTTCCGCGGAAAAACGAACACTCGCAACGAACCAATACGGGCCTCTCTAACGGGTTGTCCCACATATCGCGTCAACTCCCCCCAGTTGATCGCTGCGACTTCTACATCTTCAAGCAGCAGAAAACTCTCACCCTGCCACGCCTCGGGCTCATACCAGCGGTCAGAAGACAGATGCCGCATGGGCAATGGCAGCCCATTGAAGATATTGATCTGACGCGTCTTTACCGCGCCATCAGTCAGCACCGTGGTTACCCCGGCGTTCCAGTAGCCAGCATAACCATACCGAAGCCCCATTGACGTCAACTGATCAATCCGCGCGTCGCGCTGGGGATTCATCCAACCAGGATTGATGAACGACCCTGGACTAAACCGAACCAGATTGCCCGTTGCAAGCAACAACGCCAGCCCGACCACCAACGCAGCCCCGAGACCCGGCGGCTTTCTGAGCGGTGAGCAGAGCAATACCACGAGACACAGCACGACCGTTGGGGCGAGGTAGCGCGCCACAGCCACCGGATCCGTCATGTCAGCGATGGTGGTGGTGACATGCAAGAACAAGAAGCAGGCCGCCACACCTGCGACCAAGCCACCTGCAAATCGGGCCCGGTCACTGCTGCTTCGGCAAAGCTCAACTATCTTCCACCCCATCAAGACCAGCAGAATCAACGCCGCACTCATTCGAAGCGCTGCGTAGATACCGACTGCGCCGATGACATTGCCACCAGCCGTTGGAATCCCCCCTAGCAGCGCCATCAATGCCTGGAGGGTATGCGCGGCGTTGTCGACCATCCCGTCGAAACCAAGCCATCTGGCTGCACCCACGCCCTCGTTGTTGTTTACATGCCGCAGCGTCCACGTGCTGAGCATGACCCCCACGATGCATCCAATAGCCGTCGCGCCCAGCACCGGGAGCAAGGCCCGCAGCCTGCCCTCCCAGTTCTTGCCCCACAGGTATGCCAGCAAGCCACAGCACAGCGGCAAGACATAGGTCGCCAACGCCCGCTGCGGGTTGCTCCACGCAAGCAAGGCGACCACGACAACCAGGACCAGCAGCCAAACCGGCCGGCGCCGTGCGTCGGCGGTTATAACGCTCCACGACAGCATCGCAGTCAGACAGGTCAACATGACCATGACCCCGTAGGCGGCCTGTCCGAAAATGTCCTCGTCGATATTGGCTGAAATACCGCCAGCAAGAGCCGCAAGCGCCAGCAATCGCTGCCAGACCTTACCGCCCAGCAGCCCAGAGAACCACCAGATGCATGCGAGAATCAGTAGCGAAGTGACAGCTCCAACAACTGCAAATGCGGCATAGCTGTTGTCAGTAAAGAACAACAACAGCCACACCCCCAGTTGCGGGAAGACAACCATCAAATCCTTGTTTACGTAGTTCCAGCCCGGCGGAAAGAAGCTGCCGGTATCGTGCATCTCTTGCGCCAGCAGGCTTCTGACCGAAGAATCCGAGTGAAACGCCCCCTTGTAGCCGGTGAACAGATACACCACCAGCAGCACCAGGTTCAGCGCCAACAAGAGTGAAGCAAGGGTATTTCGCCCTCGATCACTGGCCACATATGCGCAAATACGTGCCAGCCCCGCGCCCAGCTTGCTACCGACCGAGGGGAACGCATCTGAAGTGGATTTACTCACAAGGGATTTCCATACATCCAGGCCAGTGTTGTGGAGAAGTCATACGCAGGCATCGCACCAACCCTGGCCAATACCTTTTCATTTGTGCCACGCAGTGACTTGACCTCGTTGTCGCGTACGAATGCCGGATTCACGCGCACTTCGATGTTGTGCCCGGACAGTTCACGTAGCGTCTCCACCACCCGCTGCAATGACCACTCGACCCCCGAACATATGTTGTAGACCTCACCACTTGCTGGAACAGCCAGCAATCGCGAGTACAGTACAGCGACACAACGCACGTCATAGAAATCACGTGAGACATCTATGTTTCCGAGCTCGATCACCGGAGCGCGTCGTTGGAAATGCGACACGATCTTCGGGATGAGGAATCGCTCTGATTGACCGACTCCGGTGTAGTTGAAAGGCCTGACAATGGTGATCGGCAGCTGATCCTTCCATAGCGAAGCCATGGCTTCCATGGCCATCTTGCTAACCGCGTAGTCGTTCTGTGGCGAGTAGGGCGCACACTCATCGAGTATTCCCCCGACGTTACCGTAAACGTTCGCACTGCTCGCCAGCAGCACGTGCGCTGGCGGCGTTGGAAGTGCCGCCAGCGCTTCCAGCAAATTACGTGTACCCACGATATTGACGCGATAGATCTCGTCAGCGTCACCATGGGCAACAAAAGAGATCGCCGCCAGATGCACCACGAGTTCAGGCTGCAATTCATGCAGGAGTCGACGCAACCCCTCGCGATCCAGCAGGTTCACCGAACCCGATGCGAGCGAGCCCGTGCCACCAGAGAGATTGAGCACCTCGCATCCATCGGCGAGCAGCCGCTCGATGACATAGCGTCCGGTAAAACCGGACGCTCCCGTCACCAGTACCCGCTTACCGGCCAGGTCAGAAAGAGAAGCCACGCTCATTCCTCTTAAGATCAGCTTCCACCATCATCTGGCAGAGCTGCTCCAAGGTGGTCTGCGGCTTCCAGCCAAGAATACGCTCAGCCTTCTCTGGGTTACCGATCAAAAGATCGACCTCTGCCGGGCGGTGGAACTTTGCATTGATACGCATCACCGTCTTGCCGGTGGCGGTGTCAATTGCAGTTTCGTCCTGGTCGCTGCCGCGGAACTCCACTTCGATACCTGCACCCTTGAACGCCATCTGCACGAAGTCACGCACGGTTTCGGTACGGTTGGTAGCCAGAACGAAAGTGTCCGGCTGATCGGCCTGCAGCATGCGCCACATTCCTTCCACGTACTCCTTGGCGAAGCCCCAGTCACGTTTGGCATCCAGGTTGCCCAGCTCCAGGCAGTCCAGCTGACCCAGTTTGATCTTTGCCACCGAATCGGTGATTTTGCGCGTTACGAATTCACGCCCACGCAGCGGGCTTTCATGATTGAACAAGATGCCGCTGGAACCAAAGATGTCATAGCTCTCACGGTAGTTGACCGTGATCCAATGCGCATAAAGCTTGGCAACACCATAGGGGCTACGCGGATAGAACGGCGTTTCTTCGATCTGCGGAATTGCCTGCACTTTTCCGAACATTTCCGACGTCGATGCCTGATAAAAGCGGATCTTCGGATTGATCAGACGAATTGCCTCAAGCAGATGCAGCGCGCCGACACCAGTGATCTGCGCGGTGGTCGTGGGCTGTTCGAAGCTGACGCCGACGAAGCTCTGCGCGGCCAGATTGTAGATCTCATCCGGCTGGATCTTCTGCACCATCGCAATGGTGGTGCCAAGATCGGTCAAATCGTACTCGACAAGATGCAGATTGGGGTGTTTGGCAACGCCCACTTCCTCCAGGCGCCAGAAGTTGACCGAACTGGTGCGACGGTAGGTACCGTGGACTTCGTAGCCCTTGGCGAGCAGCAGTTCAGTCAGATACGCACCGTCCTGACCCGTAATACCAGTGATGATTGCCTTCTTCATGGTCTCTCTTCTTCAATAAAAATGATCAATTCGGTATCGAAGCCATTCTCCGCGCACCAGAACCTGCCGCGACTGGCTCCGTTGTTCGTCAAGCCATTGATGGGGGCGCGCGCCGGGATACGCCCGATGCCGCAAAATCACTCCCATCTGGTGGTAAATACCGGAAATCATGCCGCGCCTGTTCACGACTGGGCATGGGCCTGCCCAACGAATGACGCGCGCCCAACACCCCAACACCATTTACCTGGCATGACATTCGGCTCGCCAACATACTCAAGCAGCCCCCTCCTCAAGGCAAGTGAACTGGTCGGCCCAGTCGGAGAGAGATGACTCAACAACGCCACACCAGCGCAGGCGCCGACGCGCCGGCGAATCTTCGTCCGGTGATCCAGGCCCAAGCAGCAGGACATCGACCGACCGGGCATCGACGGGTTCTTCCGGCAGCATGTCTGCCGGGCACCCGAGCAGCTCGAGCGTGAAACGACGCGCGTATCGATATGTCCCATCGCCGTCGGCGGATACCGGCTCAATTCGCCATCCAGATGGCGGCGCAAGCAGCAGTTCACGTAGCCTGGACAGATTCGTCTTTGCCCCATCAATGACAAGCGACCCGATATCGACAAAGGCCTGCCGCGCGGACAGCTTGGCCGTAAAGCCCCACGCCAATGCCTGACCCAATGCGCCTTCATCCACGGGGCGCCCACCAGCAGCCAAATGCCGGCCCAACGCCGACAACAGTCCACGCTGCGAACCAGGCGACTCTGCATAGAACTCTTCGATCGCCCGCGCGTAGTCGGTGGCACATTGACGCGGCTTGTGCACCTCCAACATCAGTGCCTTGCCCGCAGCGGCCAGCTTCGCTCGTCGCGCTGAATCCCCGTGGAGACTTATCAATGCTTCCCGCAAGGCGGCATCATCAAACTCGTCGGGCAGTTTTATCAGGGCATCATCAGGTAGATCAGCCATGGATCCATTGGCATTGACTACTGTAGCCAAACCATAATTCAAGGCATCCAATACTGCTGCCGAGGTTTCGCCGCGCGACATCGAGCGCAATTGAACAGCAATATCGCCGGCCAGTAGATACCCGTGGAAATCCTCAGGACTCGCAAAGCCGGTAATTCGAATACGCCCACTCGCTGGACTGGACTGGATCCGGCGACGGATTGCATCGCCATATTCGTTGGGATCTCCCTCACCGACAAAAACCAGATAGCAACGTTCATCCTGTGCCAAGGGAGATGCCAGCCATGCATCGAGCAGGCGCGCGTTGAGTTTTGATGGCGCCATGAAACCGAAGCTGCACACCACGAATGCATCGGCAGGGAGATCCAATGACGTCCGTGCTGCGGCCTGGTCGGCAGCCGTGAACAGAGCTGTCGCCCGCATCAGTGGCACCTGCTTCCAGCGAACGGCATCTGCACCGGGATAGAAATGGTCAGCCATCCGCGTGGATACCGGCGAATGGACAATCAAGCCCAACGCGGCAGCAAGAACCGGGTAGTTACAGGGATAGTCCCGAACCAGCACCTCGTGTTGATATGCAGCGAGCTTGACCAGCGGTTCATAGCCGTGAGACCGATACAGAACGTCGGCCCAAGTCCCCCGCATACCCATTGCGAGCTCGCGATAGGCAGCCAGGCCACTAAGGAAGAAGTCGTGCAGAACAACGACCCCTGGCACCCGTTCGAGCAGCTCAACCATGTGTACATGAAAAGCTGAATTTCCGAAGTGATAGATCACTCGATCATAGCTGGCTCCATTGGCTTGAAACCACGCCAAATCACGAACCCGCGCCGCGCCGATGACTGCGCCACCCGCAACGTCCTGCTGTGCAATGATGACGTCAATTTCATAGTGCCTGGCCAACTCTGGAATCAGCTGGGCGCTGTAATCAGCGATACCACTGCGCTCTGGCGGCAAGGGCGACACATATGCCAATCGCGGCCGCGCGGGTGCCGTTGGCCTCGCACAGCATACCTCCATCGCCTCGATGGCCTTGATCGCACTTGCATCCCAGGAGAACTTTGAGGCCTGCACCGGCGCGTGTGCGAGCAGACGCTGGCGGAACGCCTCATCCGTCAAGCCCTGTGCGATTTTCTCCATGATCGCGTGATCGTCGTATGGATCGAACAGCGCCTCTTCCAGCCCAATGACCTCGGGGAGACTGGAGGTACCCGCACCGATTACCGGTGCACCACATTGCATCGCTTCAAGCGCGGGCAAGCCAAAGCCTTCATGCCAAGACGGGAACACAAACAGGCGGGCAAGATTGTAGAGCCCCACCAGATCCTCGTCAGACACGAAGCCGGTAAGCACCACTTCGTCTTCATCGAGGCCGCAATCGCGCATCAGGCGAGTCAATTGTTGCCTGGGCTCCTCATGCACAGAGCACACAATCGCCAACTGGTGGGCAGCACGCAGCTGCGGCGGCAGCATCGCATATGCGCGAATCAAGCCTTCGATATTCTTTCGGTAGTCGATGCCACCGGTATACATGACAAACGGACGATGCAAGGCGTACTTGCCGCGCAACCCTGGTTCATCCAGGAGATCAGGATGCAGGCGTTTGAATCCGCCATCGATGGCAGACGATATGTTGACAACATCTGTGGAATCGAAGCCGAGATGATCGACGGCCTCTTGCGCAGCTGAAGATGATATTCCGAGCAGCAGGTCTGCCCTGCGCATGTGCGCCACTTTCTCGTGATACCAGCGCGCCATGGTCTCACTGCCCAGATAGCGCTTCTGATAGATCAACGGAATCAGGTCGAACAACGTCACCGCGGTTCGCAGCCGCGACTCGCCGACACCAACACTGGTGATGGCAGGTTCACCCAGCCCTTCAAAGAGGCTGGAGACATGCACGATGTCCGGCTTCAGCGAAGCCAGGAAAGCATCCCGCAATCGCTCATCAACGCCATCATCAACGGCCAAACCAACACTACGCACCGGTAGCCAGACATGAAAATGATCTTCTGGCAGCAGGCCCTCGAACGCCTTGATGATCGGCTCGATGCTATCTGCAAAGCTGCCATTGAGCAGCACACGAATCTCATGCCGACCAGCATTGCGAGCCATCGCCGTTGCCAATGACAGCGAATAGCGTCCGATGCCCCGGAAGCGACTGCCGGTCTGCGCACCCTGGAGATCAATGACGATACGCACTTAGTTTCTGGCTCCTGCAACGGAATGGCGCAGACGCAACAGGCTCTGCTTCGCTTGGACGGAAATGCCCTCTGGCAAAGGAGCTGAAAGCATGCTCAGCAGTGCATCAGAGTCCCTGTCGGTCCGGACATTGTGGGAAGCCGCGATCGCAGCAGGACGCGTGACTACGCCATGCAGTCGGCGCAGGTGACCATCCAACGAAGGAACCACATTGATTGCTCGACGAGCGATGCGTCTGAGCACAACGGATCGAGCAGCACGCTGCAGTGCACTGCGCATCTTGCGCTTGATGAGCTGCACGAGACGCGAGAACGCGGCAGCCAGGCGTCGAGCCAGGTACACGGGAGCTTTCAACATGGCTCTGGCCGAGCGCGCAAGTACACGCAAGGGCGCTGTGACTACCCACGAGGTACTGCGGTGTATCACCATCAGGTCAGCATGCAGGTGGGCTGCTCGAGCCAAGGCAGCATCCCGCTCCTCGGATACCGCTCCAATTGCAGCGGCGACTGCATCAGCCGTCATCCGATGGGCTTCCAGCAACTGTTCTTGAAGGCTGCTGGCTCGACTCAATGCCTCGGCTTGAGCGTCCAGCAAGGCATTCTCGCGATCACGGGCTTCGAGGCCCATACGCAATTTCTGCTGTTCAAGAACCTCTCCTTGCTGGAGCAGAGTCTGCTGTACCTGGGCCCTGGCTTCTTCCGAACTGGAAACATCACTCAAGGCTCGCGCCAGCTCGCCACGCAGCACCGCGATGTCCCGATTCAGTGTCGAGGTAAAGGTCGAGGTTGCCGTCCCAGCCAGACTGAAACGGTCAAAAACGTTGGGCCCCGCACGAAACGCATCAACGAGTTTTTCATGTGCGTCGCTCACATAGAAACGATTGAGCCCATCGAAATAGACAAACCGGTAGCCCTTGCCTGTGACCAGTTCCTCCCACTCCTCATGATTCTGCTCCTGGCTCATGGGACGGGTGCTCTCAATCACCAGCACCCATGGCCGGACAGCTCCATGCCAGCCCTCCAGGACCTGGCGCTCAGCGCCCTCGACATCGATCTTGAGCCAATGAATCGGGCCAGAAACCAGATCCAGAACATGATCAAGCGTTACCACTGGCACAACCTCGCGGCTGACCTCCCGCCCCGCTCGCTCGTATCCCTCCGCCAGGTCCTCTCGCGAAGTACTCAAGCCCGTCCCTGACATTGCGAACAGCGAGCCCAAACCTTGTTCAGCCCCTACCATCGCCTGAACGATCACATCGCCGGGGCGCTCCTTGCGAAGCTGCGCGGCGTAAACCGGCATGGGCTCGACATGAACCCCTTTCCAGCCATTCTCATGGAAGGCCCGGCTTACCGAATCCTCATAGGCGCTCTGTGCACCGACGTCGACGTAGTTTCCTTGACCCACATGGGCCAACGCACGCCACAAGATGACGTCTTCGAAATTCTGTGCATACGAGACAATTCCTTCACTCACGCTGCACCTCCCGCACTGCCGGCCGCTGCGGCAGCGCTGCGTTCGATTCCGAAGGCAGCATCCAACCAATTGGTACCGATGAAAACATCACGATCTACATTGATCACGTCAAACACCAACAGGTTGTCGACCCACTCGTAGTTGTTTTCCAGGTGATTGTCGCCACTGACCAGCGCAGGCGACACCGAATATGATCCCGGGCCCAGTGTGCAGCTGAAAGGCAACGAAAACACCACCGTCTCCCCTGCTTCAAGCTTGTATTCGACCTGCCCTGTGTGCCAGGTATTGGTACCCCAGACCACATGCCCATACTTGTCGCGGATCATGTAGCCCAGAACCAGGCGATCCACAGCAGCATGAACTCCAGCGGTGAGTCTGAGCTCCACTTTCTGGCCCACGGTAGCAACCTTGACAGGATTGCCGTCTGCATCAAGCAACGCCAGCGAATCACAGGTCACTTCGCGGGTCCCGCTACGCGTCAGCAGCCATCCATCATCTTCGCGATGCTGTTCGATACTGAGCGCCTGGTTCTCCTTCTTTGCGACCAAGGCGTTGTAGTAGTCCACAACCTCATCAGGCGAGCCGTCCTTCAACACACGTCCTGCATCCAGCAGAATCACTCGATCGCACAAGGTCTTTATCTCGGACATGCCGTGCGATACAAACAGGATCGACGTCCCCTGCTCGCGGAATGCACGAATGCGGTCGAAACTCTTATGCTGAAAATACGAGTCACCTACTGACAGCGCTTCATCCACGATCAGAATATCCGGCTTGAATGCGGTCGCAACACTGAATGCCACACGCATCTGCATGCCACTGGAATAGGTCCGCACAGGCTGATCAAAATACTCCCCGATCTCGGCAAATGCTTCGATGTCGGGCATCGCAGCAAGGATCTTCGCCAGCTCATGCCCCATCAGACCGGCAGCGTGCACCACATTCTGGCGGCCAGTCAGCTCCGGATTGAACCCCATGCCGAGTTCAAGAATCGCTGCAATGCTTCCGCTGCGACCGGCACTGCCCACGGTAGGGCGAACGGTTCCGGTCACGATTTTTAGCAGGGTACTCTTGCCCGCTCCATTCTGACCAATCAGGCCTATCGTCTCACCCGGGCCAACGTGCAGATTGATGTCCTGCAGAACCCAGTTTTCCTCCTTGGGACGAGCCGGCAAACCAAACCAGGATGCCACCCGCTTCCACTCGCTGCCCCAGTTTCGGTAGGCCTTGCCCACACCACTCAGTGTAAGTTCGCCGCTCACAGTGCATCCACCATTTCCGGGCTGGCGCGACGAAACACGACCAGCGAAACAAAAGTCAGAATAACAGTCGCAACGAGCAACCAGACCATGTCACCCCAGAGCGGGGGCTGTTCATAGAGCAGCACATTTTGGTAGCTGCTGACCAATGGATATAGCGGATTCAGCTTAAATATGTCCTGCACCGCCTCAGGCAAGATGCGAATGTTGTAGACAATCGGGGTAAGCCAGAACATCGCCTGCAGTACAACCGGCACCACCTGCCCGATATCGCGCATGAACACGTTCAATACACCCAGGATCAAGCCAATGGACATGGCGAAGCACAAGGTGACCAACATCAGCGCGGGCAACCACAGCACGTGAATACCTGGGTAGTGCCCCAATACTGCAAACACCGCCAAGATGGCAACCAACAGCAATACGTTGTTGACCAGCATTGTGCCGGCAGTGATGAAAGGCAGGCATATCCTTGGAAACGCCATTTTTTTCATCAGGTTCCCACTGTCAACAAACAACGTAACGCACTTTCCCACCGTCTCAGCAAACAGGCTCCAGCACAACGTTCCGGCCATCAGATACAAGGCGTAGCCGTACTTGTTATCAATGCCCGGCAGTTTCGCCGACAGTACTTCGGACAGGATCGTGGCAAAAATCAGAACCTGCATCAGCGGATGGATGATCATCCATAGAGCACCCAGCTTGCTTCTGATGAAACGCACCCTCAACTCGTTCTTGATCGAGGAGAGGATGAAGTATCGATAGGCCCATATGGACCGGATTATGCCGCTCATTGCGTTCCTCGCACTTCAATATCAATGTGACGATTGCGGCTCTGCGCAGCCCCGTCCTGGATCTGCGCCAACCTCTCAAGGATGCCCGCTGCAGCTGCCTGCCCCGACAATGTAGTTTCGACCTTGTGCTTGGCCTTGCGCCCGAGCTCCGCAGCTACGGCGGGCTCATCGACCAATCTGCGCATCCAGCTGGCCGCCTGAACAATGTCCGCATCGGCCCAGCGCTGCCCCTCCCCCCCCGGATACTCACCTTCCGTCAAGGGCACCAAGGTGTAATCAACGAGTGCAACCGACTCGGCATCCATGAATTCCATGTTGCCGGACCAGGCAGTCGCGATCACCGGCTTACCCAAAGCCATACACTCCGCCAATCCCATGCCGAAGCCTTCGGCGCGATGCAGTGACACGTAAGCATCACAGCAACGATGCAAGGCGCTGAGATGTTCGCGTTCGATCACCTCATCGCGAATGAGGATACGATCATCGCCATCTACCAGTTGCAGCAGATGCTGCAACCAATGCGGGAAACGATAGCCATTGCTGCTCTTCACCAGCAAGCGCACATCTGCCCGGTCACGCGGGAATGCCTCGAGAAACGAGCGTATTGCCGCCTCAGGATTTTTACGCTCCATGCGAGAGCTGAAATCAAAAGTAACCAGAAAAACGAACGCATCATCCGGCAAACCAAAATCCGTTCGCGTCAAACCACTGTCCATGCTCGGCCCCAGCGGCATTGGCACCTTCAGCACTGGCTTGTTGGTGACACGGCGTAGCGCCTGCTCCACGAAAGAGGTAGCTACAAGCACCTCGTCAACCAAATCCAATGCCGGCAACCAAGCCGTGGGGATGCTCTCCAGCTCCCAGAACCAGCATGCGATCAGGTAACGCCCTTGCAGCCGAGCGCTGCCTATCTCGGCCAGCGCCTGATCTAGATAATCCGGATTGACGAAGACGATGCAAACCCTATGCGGCATATCATTGTCAATATACGAATCAAGCTCATGCTCATCCCGCGCATTGGGCAAACCCAGGTCGACATTCCGCAATGCGATCGGCACGCCATTGGCAATCAAGGCACGGGCATAACTACGCGCGGCTTCGGCAAGGCCGAACTGACCATTGATATAGCCAATGATATTGACGCCCGGAAGCTCCGCATTGGCCACCGTTGCCTTCACCATCGGGGAAGTGGACTTGCGCGACTGCCAAGAGAGCCACGCAGAGGTGCGCTCGAAGCGCGTCCGCGCCTGCAACCGTCGCGTCAGCAAGCGCAACACACCCTCGCGAAACGGCCCCGGCAGCGCGCGATAGGAAATACGCAGCCATTTCTGACTGCGCAGCCACGCCAATGCACGCACCTTTGCAGTGAGATGTCCTGATTCGGAAGAGGTCGTCATGGTGGGTACAAAGACGGTGGTCAGCCCACCAACGCCCTATCCAGATCCATCCGCAGATCCTCAACATCCTCCACGCCCACGCTCAACCGCACCAGCGCATCACTGATGCCCAGCTGCTCGCGGCGAACCACGGGAATCGAGGCGTGCGTCATCACTGCCGGGTGATTGACCAGGCTTTCCACGCCGCCGAGCGACTCGGCCAGGGTGAACAGTTCGGTCTTCTCGCAGAAGCGCTTGGCGGCTTCGAAGCCACCCTTCAGCACGATCGAGACGATGCCGCCGTAGCCGGCCATCTGCTTGCCCGCCAGTTCGTGCTGCGGGTGCGAGGCCAGGCCCGGGTAGATCACCTTCTCCACCGCCGGATGGGATTCCAGCCACTTGGCCAGGTCCATAGCGTTGGCGCAATGCGCCTTCATGCGCAGCGGCAGGGTCTTCAGGCCACGCAGGGCGAGGAAGCTGTCGAACGGGCCCTGCACGCCACCGATGGAGTTCTGCAGGAAGGCCATCTGCTCGGCAAGTTCGGCGTTGTCACCGACCACCACCATGCCACCGACCATGTCGGAATGGCCGTTGAGGTATTTGGTGGCCGAATGCAGCACCAAGTCCGCACCCAGCTCCAGCGGACGCTGCAGCATCGGCGAGGCGAAGGTGTTGTCCACCACCACGATCAGGCCGTGACGCTTGGCAATGGCGGCCACCGCGGCGATGTCCACGATCTTCAGCATCGGGTTGGTCGGGGTCTCGATCCACACCATCTTGGTCTTCGGCGTGATCGCGGCTTCAAACGCGGCCGGGTCGGTCAGGTCGACGAAGCTGAAATCCAGTGCGGCGGTGCGGCGACGCACGCGTTCGAACAGGCGGAAGCTGCCGCCGTAGATGTCGTCCATCGCCACCACGTGGCTGCCGGCATCCAGCAGCTCGATGACGGTGGAGCTGGCGGCCATGCCAGAGGCGAAGGCGAAACCACGGGTACCGCCTTCCAGCGAGGCCACGCAACGTTCGTAGGCGAAGCGTGTCGGGTTGTGGGTACGCGAGTACTCAAAACCCTGATGCTCGCCCGGGCTGGACTGGGCATAGGTCGAGGTCGCGTAGATCGGCGGCATTACTGCGCCGGTGCTGGGGTCAGGCGACTGCCCGCCGTGGATGGCCAAAGTGGCAAGCGACAAGGCGCGCTCGCCGCCCTGGCTGCGTGAATGCTGATCCGTCATAAGGGCTTCCAGCTAAAAGAGAAAAGTCTATCAGTGTGGCCTGAACTGGCCATGGCAGCACCTCCCCCCAGGTGCTGCCGGCCATGCCGCGCTTACTGAACGCGGCGACGCAGGTAGTTCAACAAGTCGATGCGGGTGATCAAACCGAGGAATGCATCACCATCGGTGATGATCGCCACCTGGCCGCGGTCGAACACCGGCAGCAATGCCTCGATCGGCGACTTCACGTCCAGGCTGTCCAGCTTGCTGACCATGGCCACCGACACCGGATCGCGGAAACGGGCTTCATCGCCATACACATGCAGCAGCACGTCGCTTTCATCGATGATGCCGACCAGCTGGCTGCCTTCCATCACCGGCAGCTGCGACACGTCGTACAGCTTCATGCGCTGGTAGGCGGTGGTCAGCAGGTCCTTCGGGCCCACCACCACGGTGTCGCGCTGGCTGTACGGGCGCAGGATCAGGTCGCGCAGGTCGCCGAACTGCGGGCGCTCGAGGAAGCCGTTGTCCAGCATCCAGTAATCGTTGTACATCTTGGACAGGTACTTGTTGCCGGTATCCGGCACCAGCACCAGCACCTTTTTCGGCGTGGTCTGCTCGCGGCAGTACTTCAGCGCGGCGGCCAGCAGAGTGCCGGTCGAGGAGCCGCCGAGGATGCCTTCCTTGCCCAGCAGCTCGCGCGCGGTATGGAAGCTCTCGGCATCGGTGATCGCATACGCCTTCTTGACCCGACTGAAATCGGAGATGTCCGGCAGGAAGTCCTCGCCGATGCCTTCCACCAGCCAACTGCCCGACTTCTCGTTCAGCGTGCCCTCGTTGATGTACTCGGCCAGGATCGAGCCGACCGGGTCAGCCAGCACCAGCTCGGTCTTGGGCGAAAGCTTGGCGAAGGCGCGCGACAGGCCGGTCATGGTGCCGGAGCTGCCGCAGCCGAACACGATGGCGTCCAGATCGCCGCCCATCTGCTCGATGATCTCCGGACCGGTGCCGAACTCGTGCGCGGCCGGGTTGTCGGGATTGCCGAACTGGTTGATGAAGTAGGCGCCCGGGGTGCGGTCGGCAACGGTCTTGGCCAGGTCCTGGTAGTACTCGGGGTGACCCTTGGCCACGTCCGAACGGGTCAGCACCACTTCGGCGCCCATGGCCTTCAGGTTGAAGATCTTCTCCCGGCTCATCTTGTCCGGCACCACGAGGATCAGCTTGTAGCCCTTCTGCTGCGCCACCAGTGCCAGGCCCAGGCCGGTATTGCCGGCGGTGCCTTCCACCAGCGTCGCGCCGGGCTTGAGATCACCGCGCTTCTCGGCCGCCTCGATCATCGACAGGCCGATGCGGTCCTTGATCGACCCACCCGGGTTTGCGCTCTCCATCTTGAGGTACAGCTCGCACACGCCGGCATCCAGGCGCTGGGCCTTGATGATGGGCGTATTGCCGATGAGTTCGAGGATGGAGGAATGGATGGGCATCGGTTTACTTCAGATCGCGCCGCTCTGCGGCCGGACCGATGATTATCCGATGGTTGTGCCCGAAAGTCAGGTAATCACGTTCAGACGCAACTACCGTGCTGCCAAGTGACGCGGACAATGACGGCCGACGAGGAGGCCGCCACCGTCCGCGACATAAACGGTCTAGCGCGGGGAAGGTTCAGTTGATGCTGTTTTCGTAAATCCGCAGGAGCTTCTGCTTGGCCAGCAGTTTTTCCCGTTTCATCTGTCCCAGGGTTGCCCCATCAATCGGGAGCACACCCAGCTCCGCGTCCATGCATTTCTTGTTCAGCTTCTTATGCTGTTGGTAGAGCTGCTTGAACTCCGGGTTGGCCTTGGCCAATGCGTCGATTTCACTCTGCGGCTGCCCTTCGAACATGACTACCTCCTTCATGCAGAAACAAGAACGCCCCGGCCTGGCGGCACGGGGCGTTGCTGGATTGGAAAGCCAAGCCGCTCAACGTGGCACCACCAACCGCCCTCCGGCCAACCTGCCAGGAGCTATCGGTTACTGGTTCGCGCCACGCTTGCACCGGCTCGGCCCTCCGTTGTCCGGACGACGAAATTGCCGCCCGGACAATTGACCCTACGCCTGCAAAAAGGTTCCGGCAAGGGCTATACGGAAACGTTTACTGAATATTCAAACCGTTCCGCATTCAGTCTCACGCGAATGACAAAAACCTAACAAGTTCAGCCATTTAGGTTTGTCACGGCGCGATAATAACTTCCGCTGAACGGGCCCGGGTGGAGGCTGCTTTCTTGCCCGTCACCTGGATCCGGTTGGCCGCGACACCGGCCGCCACCAAGGCATCCTTGAGCGCCTGCGCGCGCCGCTGACCGACGCCGTTGGCGCTGTCGTAGGCTTCGATGGTGACCCGACCCTTCTTGCCGATGTTCAGGTACTCGGCCAGCGCCTTGGCCTGGTTGCCGGCCGCGCCGGAAAGCGCCGCCTGGCCAGCCGCAAAGGCATCGCCAGTGAAGGTGTAGACCTCCCCTCGGCCATCGAACCTGGACGCCGGCAACTTCTGCCCGGACACCAGCTCGGCTTCTTCGCGGGCCAGCTTCGCCGCATTCTGCTGGGCCGTGCTCAAACGCGCCTGCTGGCGGCCGGCCACGCTGGTGAGCGCGGTTTCCGCATCCTGGCGGGCCAAAGTCTCAGCCTCGGCAGCCAGACGCAGGCGCTCGGCCTCCTCGGCCTGGATCTGGGTCTGTACCCGCAACTGCTCGGCTTCCTGACGGGCCCGGGCCGCGTCGCGGCGGCTGGCCTCGATCAGCAGTTCACTGCGGGTGCGTTCCAGCTCACCCGCCTCACGCCGTGCCAGCGCCGCACGGCTGGCCGCCTCGGCGATGGCGACGCGACGTTCTGCCAGATAACGGGCGTCGTCCAGCTCCTTGCGCTTGGCCTTGGCCAGGGTCGCAATCGCCTGCTGCGCCTGCAGCTTCTCAAACGAGGCCACATCGGCCGTGGCCATATCGGCCTGCAGCAGCATCAGCCGGTGGCTGAGCGCACCAACTGCCGGATCTTCCGCCGCCACCGCCAGCAAGGGCATGGCCAGCAGGCTTGCAACCATCAGATTCCTGATCCGCATCAGCGTCCCTCCCCTGTCGCCAACTGGCGTTGCAGCTGTGCAACCTCGGCCTTGCGCTGGGCCAGCTGGGCCTGTGCGACGGCTTCCTCGCTCTGCGCACGCGCCAGATCCGCATCGGCGGCGGCGCGCAGTGCCAGTACCGGCACCTGCTTGCGCAGACGGCGATCGGTGGCTGCCTGCTGGGCCTGGCCCAACTGCTGGCGGGCCATGGCCATGGTGTCCGGCGCGTACTGATCGGCGTCGGCGCGGTCGGCCTTTTCCACTGCCTGTTGTGCGGTAAGCAATTCCATTGCACCCGGATCCTGCGCCAACGCACTGCCGCATAGCACGAATGTGCAGGCGGTAGCACACAGGAATCGTCTTAATTGTGCGAAGCTAGATTTCATTGGGGAGCCGTGGCTTGGGTGACTGAGCGCGGCCATTGTGGTCAAGCCAGAGGCGTGCTTGCAACGGCACGCCGCCGTTTGTTGGGGAAAATTTCGCATGGATATCGGCTATTTCTTGAAGCTGATGACCGAAAAGAACGCTTCGGACATGTTTTTGACCACCGGAGCGCCGGTTTACATCAAGATTGAAGGCAAGCTGTACCCGCTGGGCAATACCGGCCTGCCGCCGGGCATGGTCAAGAAAATCGCCTATTCGCTGATGGACGAGGGCCAGGTGCCGCAGTTCGAGCGCGACCTAGAGCTCAACATGGCCATCGCCCTGGCCGACGCCGGGCGCTTCCGCGTCAACGTGTTCAAGCAGCGCGGCGAAGTCGGCATGGTCATCCGTGCGATCAAGAGCCGCATCCCCAGCATCGAGGAGCTCAACCTCCCGCAGGTGCTGAAGGACGTGATCATGACCCCGCGCGGGCTGGTACTGGTGGTTGGCTCGACCGGCTCGGGCAAGTCGACCTCGCTGGCGTCGATGATCGACCACCGCAACAGCACCTCGACCGGGCACATCCTCACCATCGAGGACCCGATCGAGTTCCTGCACAAGCACAAGCAGTCCATCGTCAACCAGCGCGAAGTAGGCCTGGATACGCATGCCTTCCACAACGCGCTGAAGAACGCGATGCGTGAAGCACCGGACGTGATCCTGATCGGTGAGATCCTGGACGCCGAAACCATGGAAGCGGCCATTGCCTTCGCCGAAACCGGCCACCTGTGCCTGGCCACGCTGCACTCCAACAATGCAGACCAGGCGATCGAGCGCATCCTCAACTTCTTCCCGGAAAGCGCGCACAAGAACGTGCTGATGAACCTGTCCTTGAACCTGCGCGGGGTGATCTCGCAGCGCCTGGTCAAGGGCAAGGATGGCCGTCGCCGCCCGGCAACCGAGGTGCTGCTCAACACGCCGATGATCCGCGACCTGCTGCGCCGCGGTGAAGTGCACGCAATCAAGCAGGCAATGGAAGAGTCGCTGGAAGAAGGCATGCAGAGCTTCGACCAATGCCTGTTCCGGATGGCCAAGGAAGGCATCATCGAGCAGGAGGAAGCGCTGCGCGCCGCCGACTCGCGCGACGGCCTGGCCTTGAAGTTCCGCCTGTCCGAAGGAGGCAGCGGCGAGCATGACCCGTATGCGGACTTCGCGGTATCGGCGCCTGCGGCGATCACGCACGGCTTCTGAGCTGGCGGTTCGTACAACAAAAGGCCCCGCATTGCGGGGCTTTTTGTTGAACCAAGCTTTTGTAGGAGCGGCGTAAGCCGCGAAACCACAGCTGCATCGGTCAGCAGATATCCCCGACCCTCACCTTCGCTGTGCGAAAAACAGGGGGACTGTAGTGCCGAGCCATGCTCGGCAATGGGCATTACCGACCATGCTGCAGAACCGGCGCAAGCCGATTGGCCAACGGCAAAGCCGCGCCCAGCCTTCGTCCGGAACATGTTGATCCGCTGTTTCGGTGGGATTGTCGGCTTCGCGGCTTACGCCGCTCCTACAAACCCCCGGGCCTGCCTAGACCGCGTCGATCTGGTTTTCCGGACGGGCCGCATCGAATGCCGGCAGCGCCAGGCAGGCTTCCTCGATCCGGCGCAAGGTCGGATACGGCGTCAGATCGAGGTGGAAACGGCGTGCGTTGTACAGCTGCGGCACCAGGCAGCAATCCGCCAACCCCGGCTCGGCACCGTGGCAATAACGACCGGTGTCGAACGAACCTGCCAGCATCGCCTCCAGCGAGGCGAAGCCAACCCGCATCCAGTGCAGCGTCCACTCATCACGCTCGGGCTGCGGCACGTTCCACTCGCGGTCGAAGAACTGCATCACCCGCAGGTTGTTCAACGGATGGAGGTCACAGGCCACCTGCTGGGCCAGCGCGCGCACGCGGGCGCGGCCACCGGCATCGTCCGGCAACAGTGCGGCCTCGGGAAAGACCTCTTCCAGGTATTCAAGAATGGCCAGCGACTGCGTCAGTACACGCTCACCATGACGCAGCGTCGGCACCAGCTCCTGCGGATTGAGCGCGGCGTAATCCGCTGCGTGCTGCTGCCCACCATCGCGCACCAGATGAACCGGAACGACGGCATACGCCAGGCCTTTCAGGTTCAGGCCAATACGCACGCGGTATGCGGCACTCGAGCGCCAGTAACTGTAGAGCGTCAGCCCTGCTTCCATGTCAGCCCCCCCCTTCCAATGCCACACAACAATACCCGTCGGTGGTGAGGACACCTTCACCACCAACGCACTGCAAACGTATTGTCGGCCTTCTCAGGGACGGGATGCCTGCTCGATCTGCTGTTCGATCGCACCAAAAATGCTGGCGCCGTCACGGTCCAGCATCTCAATGCGAACCACATCACCAAAACTCATGAACGGCGTCGACGGCTTGCCGTCACGCAGGGTTTCGACGGTGCGCTGCTCGGCGAAGCAGGACGCGCCCAATGCGGTGTCTTCGTTGGCGATGGTGCCCGAGCCGACAATCGCGCCAGCCGAGAGCGGCCGGGTCTTGGCCGCGTGCGCCACCAGCTGGGCAAAGTTGAACTGCATGTCCACGCCGGCTTCCGGCGCACCGAACCACTTTCCGTTGATATGAGTGACCAGCGGCAGGTGCAGCTTGCTGTCCTGCCAGGCAGCGCCCAGCTCGTCCGGGGTCACGAACACCGGGCTCAGCGCCGAGCGTGGCTTGGACTGCAGGAAGCCGAAGCCCTTGGCCAGTTCGCCCGGGATCAGGTTGCGCAGGCTGACGTCATTGACCAGGCCGACCAGTTGAATGTGGCCGGCAGCCTGCCCCGGCGTCACCGCCATCGGCACGTCATCGGTGATGACCACGATTTCGGCTTCCAGATCGATGCCGTAGTCCTCGCTGATCACCTTCACTGAGTCGCGCGGGCCGTAAAAGCCGGCGCTGGTGGCCTGGTACATCAGCGGATCGGTGTAGAAGCTTTCCGGCACTTCGGCACCGCGCGCCTTGCGCACCCGCGCCACGTGCGGCAGGTAGGCGCTGCCGTCGACGAATTCATAGGCACGCGGCAGCGGCGCGGCCAGCGCCTGCATGTCCACGCCGAACTCACCTTCCACGGCACCGGCATTGAGCTGCTCGGACAGCGCGTTCAGGCGGGGCGCCAGATTTGACCAGTCTTCCAACGCCTGCTGCAGGGTGGCGGCAATGCCAGCGGCCCGCACTGCACGGGTCAGGTCACGCGAAACCACGATCAGGGTGCCGTCGCGGCCGCCTTCCTTCAGGGAACCAAGCTTCATGGGAGTGTCCAGTCTGCGGAGAAATAAGTTTCAATTGTAATGAATAAGCCAGCTACCACCAGCCTCACCAGCCGAATGCTGAACGGGCGTTTTTGTGCCAGCCGAAACAATCCCTTAGACTAGCGCGGTCTGCCAGCGGCCGTCCGTTTCCCTCAGGGATCGCCGGCGGTGCAGGATCAGCGGCCATCTGGCCCATCCGCCCGCCCGCCCCCACTCCGACGCCTATCGTCACGCATTCCAGCCAACGCACCGCGTTGGTTGCATCCAGATCTTGCAGCGCGGTTTACGGGAACGCTCCGAGATCAGCTGGTCTTCAATGATCAGCAACGCAAGCCCCTGCGGGCGCGCGTTATTCATGTTTCGGAGCACTCCATGTCGTTTGAAAACCTGGGCCTTGCGCCCTTCCTGCTGCGCGCGCTCGCCGAGCAGGGCTACGAAAACCCGACCCCGATCCAGGAGCAGGCCATTCCGCTTGCGCTGGACGGTCGCGACCTGCTGGCCGGCGCCCAGACCGGTACCGGCAAGACCGCCGCGTTCGGCCTGCCGCTGCTGCAACACCTGGCCACCTCGCCGCAGAGCGTGGGCAATGGCCCGCGCCGCCCGCGCGCCCTGGTGCTGGCACCAACCCGCGAACTCGCCACCCAGGTGCATGACAGCCTGCGTGGCTACAGCAAGTACCTGCGTATCCCCAGCGCCTGCATCTACGGTGGCGTGGGCATGGGCAACCAGCTGGACATGCTGCGCCGTGGCGTCGACCTGCTGGTCGCCTGCCCGGGCCGCCTGATCGACCACCTGGAGCGTCGCAGCGTCGACCTGTCCGGCGTCGAGATCCTGGTGCTGGACGAAGCTGACCGCATGCTCGACATGGGCTTCCTGCCCTCGATCAAGCGCATCCTGGCCAAGCTGCCGCGCCAGAACCGCCAGACCCTGCTGTTCTCGGCCACCTTCGAAGACAGCATCAAGCAGCTGGCGCTGGAGTTCATGCACAACCCGGAGCAGATCCAGGTCACGCCGAAGAACACCGTTGCCGAGACCATCACCCACCGCGTGCACCCGGTGGATGGCGCGCGCAAGCGTGAGCTGCTGTTGCACCTGCTGGCCAAGGACTCCCGCGTGCAGACGCTGGTGTTCGGTCGCACCAAGCATGGTTGCGACAAGCTGGCCGACTTCCTGGAGAAGTCCGGCATCAAGACTGCGGCGATCCACGGCAACAAGAGCCAGGGCCAGCGCCTGCGCGCACTGGCTGACTTCAAGGCCGGCCGCGTGACCGTGCTGGTGGCCACCGATATCGCTGCCCGCGGCATCGACATCAACGAGCTGCCGAAGGTCATCAACTACGACCTGCCGATGGTGCCGGAAGACTACGTGCACCGCATCGGCCGTACTGGCCGTAACGGTTCGACCGGTGAGGCTGTCTCGCTGGTTGCCCAGGACGAAGCCAAGCTGCTGCGCCAGATCGTGCGTCTGCTCGACCGCGACATGGACATCCGTGACGTGCCGGGCTTTGAGCCGCACACCCCGATTCGCTGGGGCAACAGCGCACCGGGCAAGGCTGAGCATCCGGGCGGCCACAAGGCACCGCGCCGCGGCAACGGCGGCCATGCCGCACGTCGCCCGACCGGCGATGCACCGCGCGGTGGCCGTGGCGGCCAGCCGCAGAAGCCGGGCGGCCAGCGCAATGCCGGCAATGGCCAGCAGCGTCGTGATGCGCACCCGGGTGGTGGTCAGCGTCGTGGCGGTGGCGGCCGTGGCCAAAGCCGTACCAGCGCCTGATTCCAGCGTTTTGCTGGGATGAGTTGAAAAGAAAGGCCGACGCATTGCGTCGGCCTTTCTGGTTTATGGGTGTTGAGCTTTTTGTTTCGTGTGTCAGCCAAATCAATAGCAACAGCGCCCCTCATCCGCCCCTCATCCGCCCCTTCGGGGCACCTTCTCCCGCATGCGGGAGAAGGGAAGGCCCGTCATTGCCACGTCGAGAACCTGGCATCGCGCTTGCCCCGAACTGGCCGCAGCCAAGCGGCTTTGGCTTTGGGTTTGGGGTTTGGGGTTGGGTGCTATGGCTTTGGCTTTGGCTTTGGGTTTGGCTTTGGCTTGTCCCTTCTCCCGTTTACGGGAGAAGGTGCTCCGCAGGAGCGGATGAGGGCAGCTTTCGCCTTTGCGATACCCGCTGCATGCATAGACAAAGCAGAACAGCACGGCGCTGCGCACCGCCCCCTCTCCCCAACCCCTCTCCCGTAAACGGGAGAGGGGCTAAAGCCTTACTCCCCGCGCTGGCGCGGTGTGCTCAGGTGGTTCGCCTGCAACAAGGCATTGAGCAGCAAGCGCTCGGTACCATGCCAATACTTGCGATGCGCCGGATCATCGGCAAACAACACCACGTTGCCACTCCCCGTAGGCACCACCTGCAGGTAACTGGAACCGGCTACGCGCGCACGATTCGCATCGGACAGGTAGCCATTCACCACCGGCTCGCGATCAATGTTCACCACATTGAGGAAGGCATTCTTCACCGGCTCGAACACCAGCCCACCTTCCTTGTTGACCCAGATCCGACGCTGCTGAACACCGAAGCCCAGCGGATGAGTCGGATCGATATCCGCACTAAGAATGTTGCCACTGACCCGGCCCAGCGCGAACACATCACGCACCGTACCAAAATCCAACCGCTCAGCCTCATCCTTCTTGTCGCCTTCGCGCAGCTTGGCTTCGGCAAGACCCTTGTCGATCGCCCAGCGCGCACCGCTGCCATACACCACCAGCGAACCACCGGCGGCAATCCAACGCTTGAGCGCAGCCACACCGGCATCACTGACGTTGGCATAGGTGCCGCCGGAGAGCACGATCGACGTATAGCGCGCCAGATCAACGCTGGCCAGCTGCACAGGATCAAGCTTGGTCGACGGCAAGCCCAACGAGGTATCCAGCGAGAACCAGGTCGAACCAATCTCGGTTGCGGACACCCCCTCGCCCATCACCAGCGCAATGCTTGGCGTACGCAGTACGCGAACATTGTCACTACCCAGATCGATGCCGCTGGCCGCGCGGCCACTGGCCAATGCGTAGACCATGACACCTGCTTCCTGTGCACGCGCCAACACTTTGGCTTGCAATGACTCGCCATCCAGGGTTTGCCCCACGACCGGAATCACCACCGCGCCATGACCGAACGCCACATCACCATTCGCAGTAGCCGCGGTGAAGGGCTGATGCGCGGTGCGCACCCGCACGTTGTCGCGCAGCAGACCACCCAATAGACGGAAGCTGCCAAAGTCGCGCGCATCGGCCACATAGGCGAAGCCAGCACGACCGCCGCTGATGCCGCCCTGCGCCACCGGCACCGCATCCACCGTCGCACCGCTCGGCAAGGCGCCACGGCTGCCGGCATAGCGAAGACCATAGGCAGGCGCCACCGCATACGAGGTGCCGCTGTAGAACACATCGCCCTTCACCGCCGGGGTGAACTCGAAGATCGAATGTGCGAGACGGAACTGCGGCTGCCGTGCTGGCACCACATAAGCCGAACCGGCCTGGAAGCGCTTGCCATCCACGTCCACATCGCGCGCCAGCGCATGAACCTCGATGCGGTGCTGCAACAGCACGGCGAGAAGCTTGCGGGTCAAAGTGGCATCGGCGGCGTCACCGAACACCCAGTCATGCACCGGATAGGCCGCCGCCTGCTTCAAGGCGCTGCGGAAGAACTCCTTCTGCAGTGCAAACAGACGATCACGGTCTTCAACGACACCACGCACGCTGGCCAGGCCGGTAGCGACCTGGTTGCGGACGGTGAAATTGAAATGCAGCGGACCATTGACCGACTCCTGCACCAGTCCGCGCGAGCTGGCCTGCTCCACCGTCACACCCACCGCACCGTGGAAATCCGGATAGGTGGAGCCATAGATCGGCGAGAAGTTGTCGAAGTTCTCGCCGGTGTAGTACAGCGAGCCAAGATCATCCAGGGCCTTGGCATGGAAACGTGCCAGCCACTTGTTCGCCTCATACGAAGACTTGGGCAGCAGCGGGCTTTCCATGCTCTTCGGCGAGGGCTCGAAGTAATAGGTGCTGTCCTTGCCCATCTCGTGGAAGTCGATCTGGATGTTCGGATACCAGCGGTGGAACTGGGCGACCTTCGGCCAGCTGTCGGTCTGTGCCAAGGCAAGCCAGTCGCGGTTGAGATCGGTGAAGTAGTGATTGACACGGCCACTCGGGAACGGCTCGACGTGTTCCTTGTCGGCTGGATCAGCAGATGGTGGACGCGAACCCCAGCCGTTATGCCAGTTGGCGGCACGGTCGCGTCCATCCGGGTTCTGTGCCGGATCAATCACAACTACCGCATGGTCAAGCCAGCGTGCGGTTTCCGCGTCCTGGTTGGCAGCCAGATAGTAAGCGGTGAGCATCGCGGCCTCGCCGCTGGAGGTTTCGTTGCCATGAACGCTGTAGCCCAGCCACGCCACCGCCGGAGCATCAGCACCGGGCAATGGCTGTGCAGGATCGATCAGTGCTTGTCGCTGCGCGGCGATCTCGGCGCTGCGTGCGTGGTTGCGTGCAGAAGTGATCGTTACCAGCAGCAGCGGACGCTGCTCGTAACTCTGGCCGATGACCTCGACCTTGACCTTGTCCGAAACCCGCGCCAATTCGTTGAAGTAGGCCACCAGCTGGTCATGCCGGGTGTAATGGCTGCCGATCTCGTAGCCGAGGAACTGCTGCGGTGATGGCACCTTGGCATCGAACTGCTGCGCGGTGGGGAAGTAGTAGCTGTTCTGGGCATGGGCCGGCGACAGGCTGACAAGTGTTGCCAGCAACAGCACTGGCAGCAGACGTGAAAAGCGGAACGACATCGGTGTAGCACTCCCCTATTGCATGAACGTTGTTGCGACTATTTGCTGACAGCACCACCTGTAGTGCCGAGCCATGCTCGGCAGGGGCTCTACCGGTAGTGTTCCAGCGCCGTAAAGCTGCCCTCACCCCAACCCCTCTCCCGTGAACGGGAGAGGGGCTAGATCGCTACGGGCTGCAGGGCCATGTAGTGCCCAGCCATGCCCGGCAGGGGCCTTCCCTGAAATGTTCCAGCGCCGTAAAGCTGCCCTCACCCCAACCCCTCTCCCGCAGGCGGGAGAGGGGCTAGATCGCTACGGGCTGCAGGGCCATGTAGTGCCGAGCCATGCTCGGCAGGGGCCTTCCCGGCAAGGTTCCTGCGCCGCAGGGCTGCCCTCACCCCAACCCATCTCCCGCGGGCGGGAGAGGGGCTTCAGATCAGAAGCGGTAATCAAAACCCAGCGTGTAATAGCGCCCGCGCAGGTCGTACTGGCTGAAGTCATACGGTGCACGCACACCCGGGAAGGTGGCGTCGTACGGCGGCTGGCGGTCACCGATGTTCTGCATCTTTGCGTACATGGTCAGCTTGTCGATGCCGGTGTAGCCCAGGTACAGATCGAACTGGCTGTAGCTGGCCACCTCCTTCTGCACGGCCTTCGCCGCGGCACTGCCTTGCTGGTCATAGCTGCTGGTGTAGTACCAGGTCAGCGCGGTACGCCAATCACCCAGCGCCCAGTCCAGCGTCGTGGTGGCCTTGGTATCCGGCAGCGACGGGCCGAGGTTGGAGCCAGCGTAGTCGACCAGCGGACCACCAACCACCTGCGGTCGCTTGTAATCGATGACATAGGTCAGCGCCGAGGACAGGCCGAAGTCACCTGCAGCTGCCGTCTGCCAACGCTGGCGCAGCTCGATGTCGATGCCAGAGGTCTCCAGCTGGCTCAGGTTCTGGTAGCGGTTGTAGACCGCCAGCAACTTGCCGCGTGAATCGCGCAGCACATCGGCCGGGTTGTTGTCCGCCACCAGCGTGGTGGTGTTGCCGGTGCCGATCAGGTTGTCCAGCTTGATGCGGTAGTAATCGACGCTGAGGTTGGTGTTCTGCCACGGCGACAGCACGAAGCCGGCGTTGAAGCTGCGCGTGCGCTCCGGATCGAGGTTGGTGTTGCCGACGGTGAAGAAGGTCGGGTTCTGGCGCGAACCGGCGACATCCGGATCGTGCGGATCCACCACCGAGCCATACGCGATGCTGGTCGATGCCGAGTTCTCCGACAGCGACGGCGCACGGAAGCCGCGCGAAGCAGCAGCGCGTACCAGCAACCAATCCAGCGGCTGCCAGCGCAGGCCGAGCTTGGGCGAGAACGCATTGCCGAAGTCACTGTAATGATCGGCGCGCGCGGCCGCCTGCAACTCCAGCGTGCTGTGCAGCGGCACGCTGACTTCCGCATAGGCGGCGCTGACCTGGCGCTGGCCGTGCACTTCAGCGATCGCCGGGCGCACCTGCAGGCCGGCATCGATCTGCCAGGGGTTGTCGGAGTCGAGCTTTTCCTGGCGCCATTCGGCACCGGCGGCAAAACCAATCTGGCCTGCCCAGGTCTCACCCAGGGTGCCGGAGACTTTGGCATCGACACCCTTGAGCACCGACTCCGCCGGGCGCAGCGTGCTCAGGCCGATCGCGGCAAGTACCGCCGGATCGGTTGCCGAAGGATTGAGCAGGTTGTAGCTGCCGCTGGCCAATGCGTCGTACAGCGTCCAGCGGTTGGCAAAACCACCGGAGACGGTTTCGCGCTGCTTGCTGGCGGCCTGGAACGCGCCCAGCTCCCAATCCCACTTCTCGGTCTGACCGCGCAGGCCAAGCACGCCGCGATAGGAACGCGAGCGGTTGGTCTTGATGGTGCCGCCAAGGTCAAAGAAGGTGTATTCGATCGGCACGTCCACGCCGTAGGGGTTGTACGGATTGGCTGCCGGCAGGGTCGAACGCACCGGCTCGGCCAGGCCGGTATCGGCGTTGAGCGCGAAGCGACCGCTTTCGAGGGTGAAGAACGGGCTGGAGCCAAACCAGGACACACCTTTGATGTCGCTGTAGATCACATCGGCGAAGGCTTCCACCGAATCGTTGATGCGCAGCGTGCCGTTGATGTACGCCTGCCAGCGCTTGGTCGACGGGATCAGCGTGGTGTACGGCGCCTGGTTGAAGGCGCAGGTATCACCGGCCAGGCCATCGATGGGGCCACTGGCGGTGAGCACGGTGCCTTCCGGGCAGTTGCCGGCCGCATCAAGCATCGGCACCGACTTGCCGCCGATCAGGTAACGCGCACCCTTTGCCGACCAGCCATTCCAGCGGCCACCTGCCTTGTCGGTATAGATGCCCGAGCGGGTCAGGTCGCGCTGGTCCTGGTCGAGGCGATCGCGGTTATAACCTTCCAGCGAGAACAGGATGTTGTAGCCATCACTGTCCAGGTCACCGAGCCCACCGATGAACTTGAGGTTCTGCTGATCCAGCCCGCCAGCATCGGAAGTGCCACCACTGACGCCGACCTCGGCGCCTTCAAAATTCTGCCGGGTGATGATGTTGACCACGCCAGCCACCGCGTCGGAGCCATACACCGCCGAGGCGCCGTCCTTCAGTACTTCGATACGCTCAACAGCGACCAGCGGCAGTGCGTTCAAGTCGACGAAGGTGTCCGACAGGCCGCCGGCCGGGAAGCCGTAGTTGGCCAGGCGGCGACCATTGAGCAGCACCAGCGTGTTCTTCTGCGACAGGCCGCGCAGGCCGATGCCGGCCGAACCCGAGGCCCAGCCGCTATTGCTGGTTTCATTGCTGGCGTTGCCGGTATTGGCGGAGATCGAGCGCAGCAGGTCAGCCACGCTGGCCTTGCCGGTCTGCTCCAGTTGCTGGCGCTCGATCACTTGCACCGGGTTGGCGCTTTCAGTATCGGTGCGCTTGATGTTGGAGCCAGTGACACGGACCGCATCGAGGGTCTTGCTGCCGTCGGCAGCGGCTTCAGCCAGGGCGAGGGAGGGTGCAGCGATGGCAGCGGCCACCGCGAAGGCGAGCAAGGAACGAGTAGGCATGGAATCCGGGAGAGGTGAATGACAACGACGCCAGTACCTCATGAACGGCAAATGTCCGGCCAATCACTTTGCTGCATTCGCACATAACGATTTGTTACATCGCTTCATCAGGATGGATATGAAAGATGGACTGACATCGTCCATCCATGCGCGCGGAGGCGGCAGCACCCTACAATTGCGCCCATGGATATTTTCAAGGTTTTCACCCTGGAGGCCGCCCACCGGCTGCCCAACGTCCCGGTCGGCCACAAGTGCTCGCGCCTGCACGGCCACTCGTTCCGCGTGGAATTGCGGGTCAGCGGCGAGCCCGGCCCGGAAACCGGCTGGATCATGGACTTCAGCGAGCTGAAGGCCGCCTTCCAGCCGCTGTACGACCAGCTCGACCACAACTACCTCAACGACATCCCCGGCCTGGAGAACCCCACCAGCGAGCGCCTGGCGATGTGGATCTGGGAAAAGCTGAAGCCGGCACTGCCGCTGCTCAGCGAAGTAGTCGTGCACGAAACCTGCACCTCCGGCTGCAGCTACAAGGGCGACAAAGCCGCCTGACAGAAGCTGTAGTGCCGAGCCATGCTCGGCAGAGGCTCTACCGGGAACGCTCCAGCCGAGCATGGCTCGGCTCTACATGGGCCTCCCGGCCATGCAGCAGCCCTTGTAGGAGCGGCGTAAGCCGCGAAGCCAGAGCTGCAATACCCAGCGAAGAGCCAACCCCTCCCCAGCCCTCCCCTTGCCTGCGGCAAAGGGAGGGAGCAGAGCGTAGTGCCGAGCCATGCTCGGCAGAGGCCATCCCGGGAATGCTCCAGCCGAGCATGGCTCGGCTCTACATGGCCTTCCCGGCCATGCAGCAGCCCTTGTAGGAGCGGCGTAAGCCGCGAAGCTGGCCGTGCATGAAGCCTCAAAGCCAACCCCTCCCCAGCCCTCCCCTTGCCTGCGGGCTGGGCCGGTACGGCCATGTAGAGCCGAGCCATGCTCGGCAGTGGCTCTACCGGCAACGCCCCCGCCTAGCATGGCTCGGCTCTACCGACGGCGCGAGCGCTTAATCATTCAGAATTTAATGTTGCACCGCGCCAAAACCGCGTTATGCTGCAACGCAACAAGACCCGCCGGATTGCACCGATGTCCGCTCAGCCCAACGACTTCAGCAGCTATACCCAGCAGTTCGCTGCTGCGGCCAACCGTGCCAACCGACTGGCGCTGGAAAATGCTGAAAGCGTGTTTGGCGTGCAGCTGCGCACCTTCGAGCGCAATACCACCGCTGCGGCCGGTTTCTTCGGCGAACTGGCCCAGGCCGGTGCGCAGGCGGATCTGCAGGCACTGCTGCCCAAGGGCATGCAGTTGGCGCGCGACAACATGGAACGGCTGGCCAGTGCCAACCAGGAAGTGCTTGGGCTCAGCCTGAAGACCAGCGAAGCCTTGGGCGCATTGGTCCGCCAACCTTTCGCTGGTAAGCCCGAGCGCAAGACGCGCTGATACCCAGACAACAGAATTTGCGCGGTCCCTCCCCCGCGCAATCCCAGACCCGGTAGCTCCCTCCTGCTACCGGGTCTTTTTTTGCCTGCGATCCAGCATTCCATTGCCGATGGCTGCACTTGGCGGCGACGGCTGGCAAAATCGGGAGTCACGCAGCGGCTAGACTCCCAAGATGTTCAACACCGACACCCTCACCGGCAGCAAGCCGGAACAGTACGCCCAGCTGCTGGCCCAGGCCCGCGCTCTGGTCCACGGCGAAGCCGACCGTATTGCCAATGCCGCCAATCTGTCTGCCCTGGTCTACCACGCGCTGCCGCAGCTCAACTGGGTGGGTTTTTACTTCTACGACGGCAAGGAACTGGTCGTCGGCCCGTTCCAGGGCTTGCCGGCCTGCGTGCGCATTCCGCTGTCCAAGGGCGTGTGTGGCGCAGCTGCCAGCAGCCGCCAGACCCAGCGCATCGAGGACGTGGACGCTTTCCCCGGTCATATCGCCTGCGATTCGGCCTCACGCTCGGAGCTGGTCGTACCCTTGGTCCACAACGACACGCTGATCGGCGTATTCGATATCGACAGCCCGGTGATCGCGCGTTTCGATGCGGATGATCAGTTGGGGCTGGAAGCCATCGCCCAGGTATTCATCGAGGCACTGCAATGAGCGCGCCCAAGCTGCGCAACATCGGCCCCAAGAGTGCAGCCTGGCTGCGTCAGGTCGGTTTGCGCAGCGAGCAGGATTTGAGCGCGATCGGCCCGGTCGCAGCGTTCATGAAGGTACGCCGCGCCGGCTTCAAGCCCAGCCTCAACCTGCTGTATTCGCTGGAAGGCGCGTTGGTCGGCTGCCATTGGCAGGAGATACCGGAGGCGCGTCGCCAGCAACTGGTGGCGGAGTATGAAGTCGCCGCTGGTGCGCTGCCCACCACGCGTGCGGGACAGCAGGCCGGGCCGGTGCATGAAACGCATATGCAGGCCGATGCCGACGAAGAAGAGACCACCGAGATCCGCTTCGAAGACTGAAGCCCGCCCTGCTTTTGTGGGAACGGCGTGAGCCGTGAAGCTGACGGAACTGTCCGACGCAGCGTCTGCAAGGCCCCTGCCGAGCATGGCTCGGCACTACAGGTGGTCACCTTGTGGGAGCGGTGTCAGCCGCGAAGCTGACCATTCTTCAGATCGCACAGCAATGATCGCTGGTGGTTGCAGTTAAATGGCTCCGGTTGCAACTGTGGCTTCGCGGCTTACGCCGCTCCTGCAAACCCGCTGGCTAGCGGTGCGAGGATTACCAAGGCGAGCAGCAGCAAGCTCTCAACTACTTCGACGCTTGCACCCAGGCCATCGCCGGAGATGCCACCCAGCTTGCGCTTCCACCACAGCGCAACAAGCGGCACCAGCAGCAGTGCCAGCAACAACGGCCACGCGAACACCACGCTGATAGCAGCCAACAAGGCCGCCCACAACCACATCGCTGACGGTCGCAGCTGCCAGGAAAAACGCTCACCCAAACCATCGCCATGCAGCGACGGAATGCGCTGGCTCCACCACAAGGTGCCCCAGCGTGCCCACGCCGGCACCAGCACGATGCCGAACCACAACGGGCCCACCGCAAGCTCGGTCAGCAGCACGAACTTCAGCAGCAGCTGCATGATCAGCGTCACTACGCCGAACACGCCCATGTGCGGGTCCTTGAGTACTTCCAGGAAGCGCTGCGGATTGCGATGCGCCGCACCGAAGGCATCGGCGACATCGCCCAGGCCATCCAGATGCAGGGCGCCGGTCACCCAAACCCATAGCAACAAGGTCAACGCACCCGCCAGCCACGGACGATCCGACAGGCCATACAGCGGCAGTGCCAGCAGCACGCCGATGATGGCGCCAACCAAGGGGTAATACACCGCCGACCTGCTCAGATCCTCCTGACGGAAGTCGCGCACCTGTGGCGTCGGCAACCGGGTCAGGAACTGGATGGCCAGGATCAGGCGGCGTCCAATCATGGTTGTCGCAACTCCAGCAGTTCACCCCACAACTGGCCGTCTTCGCCACGTTCCACACGCAGGCGTACACGCGTGCCGTAATCGATGCGCATCGCCCATAGCGAGGACAGGCTCATGCCGCAGACCCGCGATACCACCAGTCGCAATACACCGGCATGGCTGACCACCAACACCGGCTGGCCGTCGCAATCGTCTTCGTCCACCAGCCGATGCAGCTGCCCTTCCACACGCGCCTGGAACTGCTGCCAGGATTCACCATTGGGCGGCACCACATCGTGCGGTTCGCTGTAGAAGCCAGCAAGCTGCTCGGCAGGAACGTCATCGAAATGCAGCCCGTCCCAATCGCCGAAGTCGAGTTCGGCCCAGTCCGGGTGGATCTCGCAGAACTGGTTGCTGCCAGCCACCAATGCATGCGCGGTATCCAGCGCGCGCCGACGCGGTGAGGTGATCACCCGGCTCCAGCCAATGCCTGCATGGCAGCGGTGCAAGGCGTCCATCGCGCCATCGATCAAGGGCGGATCGGTGCGTCCGTCCAGATGGCCGGCACGTCCAGTGGAGGCGTGCCGCATGAGATCAAGAATCATCGGCTGCCACCGCGATCGGCGACGGCCGCTTCGGCGAACGTGGCCATGCGGTTGTGCAGGGCGCAGGCCATGCGTACCAGCGGCAAGGCCAGCGCGGCGCCGGAGCCTTCGCCCAGCCGCAGGTCCAACGACAGCAGTGGCTGCGCCTGCAGGTTTTCCAACAGGCGGATATGGCCGCGCTCGGCCGACTGGTGCGAGAACAGCAGCCACGGCCGCAGGCTCGGGTTGATGCGCACCGCGGCCAATGCCGCAGCAGAGACGATGAAGCCATCCACCAGCACCGGAATGCTGCGCTGCGCGGCGGCGATCATCGCCGCGCTCAGCGCCGCGATTTCCAAACCGCCGACCCGGTGCAGTGCCGCGCAACCGGGAGATTCTGCGGTGGTGATCGCCTCGCCATGCAGGCTCAAGGCGCGTGCGATCAGGTTCTTTTTCTGCACCATGCGCACCGCGTCCAGCCCGGTGCCAGCACCGACCAACTCATCCAGCGACATCTCGCCCAGTGCGGCTGCGACGGCGCTGGCAGCGGTGGTGTTGCCGATGCCCATCTCGCCGAGCACCAGCAGGTCCGCGCCGTCGGCGCAGGCGGCTTCCACCGCGCGACGACCAGCATCGAACGCAGCGACCAGATCATCGGCCGACATCGCCGGGCCGGTGCTGAAATCCGCCGTGCCATGCAGGGTCTTGGCGCTGACCACACCGGCAATCGCCGCGGTGGCGCGGCTGCCCACATCCCAGACATGCAGCGGCAAGCCAAGCTCGCGGGCGAGCACCGCAATGGCAGCGCCACCAGCAGCGAAGTTGTGCAGCATCTGCACCGTCACCTCGGCCGGGTAGGCCGACACGCCCTGCGCGGTGACGCCATGGTCGCCAGCAAACACGATCACCGGCACACGCTGCGCCGCTGGCTGATCCACGCCTTGCAGCGCGGCCAGTTCCACCGCCAGCGTCTCCAGGCGACCCAAGGCGCCTTCCGGCTTGGTCAACTGACGCTGGCGGACCAGGGCGCGCTGCCGGTATTCCTGCGAAGGCTGGCCGCAGGCCTGCCCGTACCATGTTTCTGTCACGACACTTCCGATACTGCGTTTGCAGCGCGCATTCTAGCCATTCAGCAACAGCGCTGCGCATTGCGGCCCCGCCAGCCAGCAATCAGCCGCAACAAGCGCACAACCGTAGCCCGCCGGGTAAGCGCAGCGCACCCGGCGAATAAGATTGCGACACCGCTGCAGGCCTGCAGCGTCATGCGCTCCCCGGGTGCGCCGCTTGCCCGGGCTACGTTGAGCCGCGGTTGCAGACACTGTGCTGTGGCAGCCGTTGCCGCCCGTTCCGGCAGCGCTGGCGGCAATGGCTTAGAATGCGCGCACTTTCAGGTGACCGCCCGGCATTGCTGGTCGGTTGAAACGGGAAGCCGGTGCCGCGCACTGCTGGATCTCCAGCATGTCGCCATTCCGGCGCTGCCCCCGCAACGGTAAGCAGGACAAGACCAGGCATACCGCCACTGTGCACAGCACGGGAAGGCGCCTGGACGGAAGCGGCACATGCCGCCTCGCCTGCGAGTCCGGAGACCGGCCCGAAAGCCGACTGGTTGCGATGCGGAGGGCATGGCGGCGGCTGTAGCGCCGTGTGCGCCGCCTCCGTCTTCTCCCTCTTCTGGCAGCCTTCCCCATCCGCCTGCGCGGGAGCGTGCAGGCCCAGGAGCTTCCATGAAACTGTCTTACCACTCTCTTTCGCTCGCCCTTGCCCTCGCACTGCCGGGCGTTGCCGCCGCGCAGAACGCACCGACCGAGCTGGACGACGTCACCGTCACCGCTACCCGCACCCCGGTCTCCATCGAGAACAGCGTGGTGCCGGTGCAGGTCATCGACCGTGCGCAGATCGATCACAGCCAGGCCAACTCGCTGCAGGACCTGCTGCGCGGCCGCGCCGGTCTGGACTTCGCCAACCAGGGCGGCAACGGCAAGATCACCTCGCTGTTCCTGCGTGGCAGCAACTCCAACCAGGTGCTGGTGCTGGTTGACGGCGTGCGCGTGGCCTCGGCCACCAGCGGCATGGCCGCACTGCAGGACCTGCCGGTCGACCAGATCGAGCGCATTGAGATCGTGCGTGGCCCGCGTTCGAGCCTGTACGGCTCCGAGGCCATCGGCGGCGTGATCCAGATCTTCACCCGCAACGCTGGCAAGGGCCTGCAGCAGAACCTGGCGATCACCGCCGGCAGCAACAACCTGCGCCAGGTCAGCGCCGGCTTCAGCAACCGCGGTGAGCGCGGCTGGATCTCGGCCCAGGGCGGCTACCAGGAAACCGACGGCATCAACGCCTGCCGCGGCACCGCCGCTGGTTGGGGCGCTGGTTGGGGCGCTGGCTGCTTCGCCGACGAGCCGGACCGCGATGGCTACCGCAACACCTCCATCAACGTGCGCGGTGGCTACGCCCTGACCGACACGCTGAGCCTGGAAGGCCATGTGCTCAATGCCGACAGCTTCAACGAATACGACGGCAGCATCTTCGGCGGCAACGAAGCCGACAACCGCCAGCAGGTCTTCGGCGCCAAGCTCGCCTGGGCTGCATCGGAGCGCTTCAACCTGAGCGCACAGGTTGGCCGCAACCGCGACGAAGCCGACAACTACTTCGCTGATGCCAGCACCGGCACCCGCAGCTTCGCCAGCGCCTTCGATACCCGCCGCGACACCGCCAGCGTGCAGGGCGACTTCACCATCGCCGAAGGCCAGCAGATCACCGCCGGTGCCGATTGGCAGAACGACAAGGTCACCAGCTCCACCGCCTTCGACGTCGACCAGCGCGACAATCTCGGCGTGTTTGCCGAGTACCAGGGCCAGTTCGGCGCGCACTCGCTGCAGGCCAGCGTGCGCAACGACGACAACGAGCAATTCGGCAACCACACCACCGGCAGCCTCGGTTACGGCTTTGCCTTCGGTAATGGCTTCCGCCTGACCGCCAGCGCCGGTACCGGCTTCAAGGCACCGACCTTCAACGACCTGTACTACCCGGGCTTCAGCAACCCGAACCTGAAGCCGGAAGAATCCAAGAGCCTGAACCTCGGCATCGCGCAGTACGCCGACAACTGGAACTGGACCTTCAACGCCTACGAAACCCGCGTCGACCAGCTGATCGGCTATGACAGCAACTTCGACCTGGTCAACGTTGCCGAAGCCCGCATCCGCGGCGCCGAGCTGACCGGCTACCTGTCGCTGGCCGGTTTCGACATCAACGCCCAGGCCAGCTTCACCGACCCGCGCGACCACACCTCCGGCGCTGCCACCTATGACAACCTGCTGGCCCGCCGCGCGCGCACCAGCGGCCGTCTGGACGTGGACAAGAGCTTCGGCCCGCTGCGCCTGGGCGTGACCGCTGCCGGCAGCGGCCATCGCTTCGACAACGCTGCCAACAGCGTGCGTCTGGCTGGCTACGGCACCGTTGACCTGCGTGTCGAATACGCCATCAACGACGCATGGAGCCTGCAGGCCAAGGCCGCCAACGTGTTCGACCGCGAGTACGAAACCGTTGCCTGGTACAACCAGCCGGGCCGCGAGTACCAGCTGACCCTGCGTTACAACAGCAAGGCCAACTGAGCCAGCGAAGCCGCAGCACCGCTGCGGTTTCCACCAGGCTGAAAACAAACAGGGCCGACGGTCATCCCGTCGGCCCTGTTCTTTTGCACTCAGCGAAGATCGTCAGAGCTTCATGCGCAGACCAATGTTGAAGGTGCGGCCCAGCACGTCATAGACCGCGGCCTGATAGCCGCTCTGGTTGAAGCCGGCACCGCCGGCCTCCGCGCCCGGCACACGCGGCGGCGCGCGATCGAAGGCGTTGTTGAGCCCGCCGAACACGCTGAACTTCGGCGTGAGCTGATAGCTGGCGTAGAAATCGCTGTAGAAGGTATTGCCTGCCCACTCGCGCTCATACGCTGCAGTCGAAGTATTGCTGCCACGCATCTTCGACACATGCCGCAAGGTCCAGTAGACGCTGAGCTTGGGATTGGACCAGCCGGTACGCACCGTGCCCTTCCACTTCGGCGTGCCCCAGAGCGTGAGGTAATCCCATGCATCATCCGGATTCTGCGGATCGGCGACGAACTTGCGTTCCAGCGTACGGCCATAACTCAGATCAACCAGAATGCGGCCAGCATTGGAACCCGCTGCCCCACCCAGGTCGTAGAACCAGTTGGCATTGATGTCGACGCCGCGGGCAATGCTCTGCGACAGGTTCAACTGCTGTACCGCCACTTCGACGATATCGCCAGCCGAATCGCGGGTAACCAGATCACAGAACGCGTTGCTCAAGCTGGCCTGGTCGACGCAGCGGTTGAGGATGGTCTGGTAATCCAGGGTGGAGATCACCCCGCGCAGATCGATCTTGTAGTAATCGGCCGAGACGGTCAGGTTGGAAATGAAGCGCGGCCGCAACACAACACCAAAGGTGGTGGTTTTGGCGGTTTCCGGCTTCAGATTGACGTTGCCCGAGTAGACGATGTCCTTCCACTGCCAGTAGTTGCTGACACTGGTATCGCTGGGGCTGATGGTCGCGCAGTTGCCTGCCGTGTAGCTGGTGGCACTGGTGCGGTTGGCCAGCGCGTAGTCGTTGCAGGGATCGTAGATCCACGCCGACGACACGCTGCCGGCGGTGTACAGCTCACCGATGTTGGGTGCACGGATCGCCTTGCCGTAGGTGCCACGCACGGTGATGTCTTCGATCGGCGCCCATTCCAGTCCGAGCTTCGTCGTCGTGGTGCGGCCGGCGGTGCTGTAGTCCGAGACGCGCCCGGCCAGCTCCAGTGACAGGCGCTCTGCGCCGGTCACACCCGACAGCAGCGGCAGGCTGAGCTCGCTGAAGATCTCCTTGACGCTGAACTCGCCGTTCAAACCGTTCTGGGTGGTGCCAAGGCTGGCGTCATAGGCCGGATTGGTCGGGTCGTACTGGGCGATGGTGCCGATCTCGTTGCGTTCCTTGCGGTACTCCGCACCGACCACGATCTTGGCTTCACCACCGGGCAGGTCGAACAGGCCGCCGGAGGCATAGGCCGATGCAACCTTCTGGGTCAGCGTGGTCGTTGACCAGTCGGTGTCATAGGTCAGCCAGTCGACCATCTCCGAGGTCAAGCGCTTGAACGGATTGATCGCCACGCAGCCGGCCGGACCATCCCAGCAGATCGGGTTGCCAGCGCCATCCACATAGGAATTCAGACCCGACAGCAGCCGGTCGTAGGAGCCTGCGTTGAGTTCGCGGGTGCGTTGGCGGCTGCGTCCGTAGGAGTAATAAGCCTCGTAATTCCAGCTACGGCCAAGGAGCTCGAAATAGCCTTCGGCGCCGACGGTGGCCTGCAACAGCTTGCGATCGGTCTGCTGGCGCATATGCCCCAGCTCTTCATCGAAGTGGCGGCCGAAGGCGATGCCATTGGTGAACGCACCACCGTTGGCGGTGATCATTTCCTGGGTGATGAAGGGGCTGTAATACGGCACCACTTCACTGCCGCCCGAGCCATAGGTGCTGAGCGAGCGCCAGGACGCTTCGGACTGGCTCTGCGAGTAGTTGACCGTACCGACCAGGCGCAGCGCATCGTTGACGTCGAAATCCAACGTCGAGCGCACGGTCTGGCGATCCGAGGGCGTCACCAGGTACCAGGAATCGTAGCGGCCGCCAAACTCACCGCCATCGGTGGTGCCCTGCTGCAGCACGTTGAAACCGGTGCTGAGGTTGGTCAGCCCGCCCGGGCCAAGTTGCGAGTGACGCAGCGAGCCGTCCGGATTGAAGGTGTACAGGCAGTTGGCGGCATTGGCCACCGTGCAGTTGCCCAGCGACACGGTCGCATTGGGCGAGTTGTAGACGTTGCGGCTGTTGTCGAGGATCACATACGGATCGGTGCTCTTGGCGCGTGCGTAATACGGGTAGCCGTTGGCGGTCCAGGGACGGTCCTGGCCGCGCACAGTGCCGGAGTTCTCTTCCCAGAACCCGTACAAGGTGAAGTTGCCGCGGTTGTCAGCGAAGTTCTTGCCGAACAGAACATCGCCTGTATACGTAGGCATGTCGCCGCGCGAGGAATCACCATAGCGCACGCTGGCTTCCAAGCCTTCGTAGTCGCGCTTGAGCACGAAGTTGACCACGCCGTTGACGGCATCGGCACCGTACAGCGCGGATGCGCCACCGGTGACCACGTCCACACGCTCGATCATGCTTGCAGGCAATGCGCTTACGTCGACACCGGCGGTGCCGGGGATCGACGCAACCTGGCGGCGCCCATCCACCAGCGTCAGGGTGCGCTGCACGCCCATGCCACGCAGGTCCAGCGCACTGACACCGACATTGCCGGTCTGGTTGGCGGTCTGGCTGGTCTGGGTTGCCGCAAAGCTCGGCAACTGGTTCACCAGATCGGCGATCTGGGTGTAGCCGGAGGCCTGGATCTTCTCCGCACTGATGGCGGTAACCGGCGCGGGGCCTTCGAAACCCGGCTCACGGCGAATGCGCGAGCCCGTGACGATCACGGTATCCAGATCCTTGGCATCCAACGCAGCGGCTGCCTGCTTCTCCTGCGCGGCCCCTGCCGCGGCGTCCTGCGCCCATGCAGCGCCCGTAGCGGTGGCACACAGGGCAATGGCAACAGCCACTGCCAACTGGCCACGGCGACGACATGGAATGCGCTCGGCGCGATGATTCGTCTTCATCTACTTCCCCTTGAATATGAAATGCGAAACGAAATGTGAGCAAGCAACTACGAAGTGGCTGCTGCCCCCAGCCAATGGCTGCCGGCATGCACCACTGCAACGGCGGCGTTGCTGCCGCGAAGCCTCCGGTATCTCCCGCGCACACGCCGACCGACCTCGGCGCGGGCAAGCGCAATGGTCGACAGCAAATGACGTAATCACGATCCCGACGGCACCGAACGAGCCCGCACCGAAGGCGAACAAGCACACGAAAGCCAACGCCAGGCCAGCCACCGCGTGCGTCGCTTCTGGCGCCCGCGCGCTACCTTGGCACAACCGGCATATGTTTTGAGATCCGCCTAATACCAGCCCCCTGACTGGCCTCGGCGCATGCCCGCACGCTGATCAACGTGCAGGGCCGAAAAAAACAGAACAACCTGTAACAACTGCAACCAACTGATTTAAAGGCATCTGCAGAAACGAAAGCACGTCATGACCGTACATTTCGAGCTCAATATTCCACTGCAGCCGCAGCCGCGCGCTAGGCGTATCTTGGCCTGCACGATGCGGATTTCAGCATACTAATTCCGCTTGAGAGACGGCCCGCGGAATGGCAGGGTGTGCGCTCTGCAACGGAGAGCACTGCCATGGCCGTCACCCTGTCACCGCAGGTATTGGTGCGCATGTTTGATCCACTTCCCGACGTGGTGTTCTTCATCAAGGACACCGAATGCCGGTATACGCACGTCAACCAGACCTTGATGCAACGGCTGGCGAAGAAGAGCCGCGAGGAGATCGTCGGCAGGAGCGTATTGCAGCTTTATCCTGCACACCTGGCCGCGCGCTACATCCTGCAGGACCGTCGCGTACTGACCGGTGAAGTCATCGAAGACATGCTTGAGCTGCAGCTCTATGCCAACCGCAGCCCGGGCTGGTGCCTCACCCTCAAGCAGCCGCTGGTGGAGGACAACCGCATCGTCGGCTTGATCGGAATCTCGCGTGATCTTGGCCAACCCGACCGCGAGGACTCATCCTTCCAGCGCCTGCACGCTGCAGTGGAATACATGCAGGCGCATTTCCACGAGCCGCTGCGCGTGCGCACGCTGGCCGGCAAGAGTGGCGTATCGGTCGCGCAGCTGGAGCGCTTGTTCAAGAAGGTATTCCAGCTGACGCCACAGCAGTTGCTGACCAAGTTCCGCATCGAGGCCGCCACCCGCATGCTGTTCACCGAGACCAGCATCGCCAGTGTTGGCCAGGCCTGCGGATTCTCCGACCAGAGTGCATTCGCGCGGCAGTTCAAGCACACCGTGGGCATGACGCCGCGCGACTATCGGGCGCTGGCGGCGGCGCCGAAGTAGCCATCCTGCCAATGCACGAAGCGATGTGTGCGAACAGCACGACTTCGCCCACGCGCCGCCGGCTGCTCAATCGTCGCAGGCAACCACCAGCGGTACGCCACGCGTTGGGTGCTCGATCACCTGCACCGGCTGGCCGTAGACCTTGCCGATGGTGTCGCGGGTCAGCACTTCGCGCGGTGAACCATCAGCGGCAATGCGTCCATCGCATAGCATCACGATGCGGTCGGCGTAAGCCGATGCCAGATTGAGGTCGTGCAATACCACCACCACGCAACGGCCTTGCGCTGCGAGCTCACGGGCGCTGCGCAAGCTGCGCTCCTGATGACGAAGATCGAGCGCGGCAGTTGGCTCATCCAGCAGCAGCAACGGCGTCTGTTGCGCCAGAGCACGCGCCAGCGAGGTGCGTGCCGCCTCACCACCGGACAGCGTCTGCACATCGCGACCGGCGAGGCCGGCGACATCGACTTCAAGCAATGCCGCTTCGACGATCTCCGCATCCTGTCGTGGTTGCGGTGGATGCGGCAGGCGCCCCATCGCCACCACTTCGCGCACGCTGAAGGCAAAGTGCACGGCGTGATCCTGCGCCATCACCGCCCGCTGCAGCGCAAGCTCACGCACCGGCCACGTAGCCAGCGCACGGCCATGCAGTAGTGCCTGCCCGGTGTCCGGCTCGGCATCACCGGCGAGCAGGGCCAATAACGTCGACTTGCCTGCGCCATTGGGGCCAACCAGGGCAGTCAGCGTGCCAGCCTGCAAGGACAGATCCACACCCGCCAACACCTGGCGGCTGCCGCGCAGCACGCTGACCCCGCGCAGTTCCAGCAAGGGCTTGCTCATCCCCGCCCCCCGCGCTTGCGCAATACCAGCCACAGGAAGAACGGTGCGCCCAAGGCAGCAGAGAACAGGCCAAGCGGGATCTCCGACGGTGGATCCAGCGTGCGCGCGGCGGTATCGGCCACCACGATCAACAGCGCGCCAACCACGCCAGACAAAGGCAGCAGCCAACGGTGGCCCGGGCCGACCAGCATCCGCACCAGATGCGGCACCACCAGCCCGACGAAACTGACGCTGCCGGCAAACGCCACCGCAGCACCCACCAGCAATGCGCTGAAAGCGACCAGCAACAGCCGCGTGCGCGCGACATCCAGGCCGATGTGACGTGCCTGGCGCTCACCGAGCGCGAGCATGTCCAAGGGCGTAGCCAGCCGCAGCAGGGCCAGCAGGCCGATCACGAATACCGGCGTGACCGCCGCCACGTCGCTCCAACTGGCCTGCGCCAAGGAGCCCATCTGCCAGAACACCAGCGACTGCAACTCGCTCTCGCTGGCGATGTAGGTCAGGAAGCCGACTGCCGCCGAGCAGCCCGCACCAATCGCGATACCGACCAGCAGCAGGGTCGCGGTGCCTTCACCGCGCCCCGGCCGCGCCAACAGATAGATCAAGGTCGTCGCACCGGCACCGCCAACGAATGCCGCCAGTGGAATCAACCACACAGCGAATGCACCCGCGCCGAGCACGATCGCCGCCACCGCACCCAGCGCCGCACCCTGGCTGACGCCGACGATGCCGGGATCAGCCAGCGGGTTGCCAAACAGGCCTTGCAGCGCGACACCGGCCATTGCCAGCGACGCACCAACCAGCGCGCCCAACAGTGCGCGTGGAATGCGCAGCTGCCAGACCACGCCCATGTCGCGGGCGCTGATCGATTGCGGATCCGCCAAACCAAACTGCGCCGCCATTGCGCGCAGCACGTCGGCTGCAGGCAGCTTCAGCGGACCGGTGCCGAACGACAGCAGCACCGCGCCCAGCAGCACCGCCAGCAACAGACACAGCAGCAGCACGCCGTTCGGCCGCCGGACCTGCGCCGACATCATCCGCGCGACAACTCCGCCAAGGCCTGCGCCAAGGCCAGCGCACCGGCGCCGGAGCCCACGCTGGTGGATTTGAGTTCGACATCCGGCATCACCCAGACACGGTTGGCCGTACCGGCCGGCGTGTGCTTCAGGGTTGGATAGGCCTTCCACAGGCCGGCTTCACCGCCGAACAGGCGCAGGTCATTCTCCGTCACCAGGATCACCTCCGGCGCCGCCGCGACAACACCCTCATTGCTGAGCTGGGAGTAATTGGCCACGCCCGCTTCTTCGCCGATATTGATGCCGCCGGCAATGGTGATCAGCTGGTTGGCGGCGCTGTCAGCGCCGGCCACGGTTGGCAGGCCACCGGCGCCGCTGGCCGACAGCGCGATCACCCGTGGGCGCTTTGCGTTGTCCTTGGCGATGGCTGCGGCCTGATCGAGCTGTGCCTGCACCTTGCCAGCCAACTCCTCGCCCTGTGCAGACAGGCCAAGCGCAGCGGCGACCTTGCGCACCTTGTCCGCCGGCGGCTGCAGGTCGTCGATCACCACCGCGGCATGGCCGGTGGCGCGCAGGCGCTCGGCCAGCACCGCGTGGCGGCGCAGGCTGTTGCCGAGGAACAGGCTTCCTTCCAGGCTCAGCACGCCCTCCACACCGGTAGTGCGGTTGAACAGGAAGTGCTTGGGGGCAGCCCGGCCTGCAGCGGTCGCCGAGCGTTCCGGCGCGGCAAAGACCTTGTCGGCCAGCCCTAGTGCTTCGATCACCGCGATCACATCATCGCCGCCAGCGACGATGCGACTGATATCGGTCACTTCAACGTCCACACCATCGTCCGAGCGCAGCTTGGCCGGTAGCTGCGGTGCTGCTGCCGCCACCTGCGGCACGTCCTGCCCGGCCACACGCTTCCAGCCGGCCGGCAACACGCTCGCATCAGCGGCATCGGTAGCAGGCGCTGCAACTGCAGGGGCTTCGGCTGCGGCCTGCGGTGGTGCGGGGCTGCGATCACAGCCGGCAACAAGCGCAGCCAACAGCAGGCCAAGGCCAGTCGGAACAAGGGTGGTGGCTTTCATCAATACGTCCTCGGTGTCCAGATTGGCCGACGCATTGGAGCTGCATAGCGGCCAGATTTTGATGGCAGTGCGGGAGAGGCCGTTGCCGGCATCTCCCGCGCGGTTTCCGCCTTGCCGCGCACAAGGCGCGACGGATAACTCAGCGCTGCACAGGCAGCAGACGGGTGATGCGATCGCCCTTGGCGTCATCGGCGCCCTTGGACTTGTTGATCGCGAACATCACCGCATCCGGCCCCTTGCTGACGTGGTTCGGGTAGGTGCCGCCGTCGAGGTTGGCAACGATCTTGCCGCCTTCATCAACCACCGTGACCGTACCGGCAGCGCGGTTGCTGACATAGGCCAGGCGCGTGCTCGGGCTGTAGGACACGTTCAAGGAGCCGGCGCCGACGTAGACATCGTGCTCGACCTTGGCCGTGGCCGGGTCGACGATCAGCAGGTTGTCGCTGCCCTGCGATACCACCAACAGGCGCTTGGCCACCGGGTTCCATGCAACGCCGATCGCATCACGCGCGCCGGCCAGCGGGAACACCTTCTCCACCTTGCCGCTGGCGCCGTCGATGATCGCCGCTTCCGCAGCGGCCAGGCTGACGGTATAGACCTTGCCGGTAGCCGTATCGATGTCCAGGCTGCCCGGAGTGAAGGTCTCGCCGCGCTTGCCGGAAGCAATGGTGATGTTGTCCAGCTGCTGCAGCGTGCGGGTGTCGAACACGCTGATGTAGTCGGCACCGGTGGCCGAGACATAGGCACGGTTGCGCTGTGCATCGACCACCACGTCACGCGCATGCGACACCGCGCCGACCGGGTACTGCTTGACCAGCGACAGGTCGGACTGGCGGTAGACCGCCACCGTGTCCTGGCGGGTATTGGTCACCCACACATTGCCGTTGGCGTCATCCACGCCAACGCCGTACACGGCGAACAGGTTGCCGTCATTGCCTGGTGCCGCCTGCGGCGATACACGGGCGATGATCTGCAGCGATTCCGGATCCACCTTGAGCAGCTCGGACTGCTTCACCGGCGGGCGGCCGACCGCGCTGGTCACGAATGCCGCCTTGCTGGCCGGGCTGTAAGCCACCTGGTACAAACCCTGCACCAGACGGTTGCTGGCGGCCTGGATGCGCTCCTGGCCGGAAAGCGGCACTTCGCGCGAGACCTTCAGCGAGAACACCGCTGCGGCGTCCGGCGCAGCTGCACGCACCACGATCGGCTGCGGGCCGGCGACGGCATCAGCCGGAATCGCCAGCGTGCCGCTGAACTTGCCTTCGCCATTGGCGACATAAGGCTGTGCGTTGAGCACGGTCTCACCGCGCAGCAAGGTCACCTTCTGTCCCGGGGTGAAGCCATTGCCCTCGATACCGGTTTCGCTGCCCGGCAATATCACCGGCGCGGTGGCACGCACGCTGCCATTGAACGCGGTATCCGGCTGTGCGAACACCTGCGCGCCGGCAACGCCGGTGGCCAGCAACAAGGCCAGGCCGAGCAGGTGCGGGCGCGCAGCGCGGGCGGTGGTGGAAGCAGTAATAGAACGAACGTTTGCCATCGGGCATTACCTCTTGGGTGCTGCGCGACGTCGCGCGCATCGTGGGTTTCTGCCTGGGCGTTGACGCTGCCTGGGTAATTGAGATGCCGGGCCTGTGAGCCCGGACTGGAGTGTCAAATCAGGAGCGCGGCTCCGCGCTGCGATCACGCACACCGGTGATTTCATGCAGCGCGCGCATCAACGAGGCGCGGAACATCGGGCCATGGCCGAGGCCGTCGAACTGGTGGTACTCGACATCCAGCCCCGGCACCTGGCGCAGGCGCGCAGACAGCTGCTCGGCGGCATCGGAAGGTGCGCCGGAGACACGCTTCAGGTGTGCGAGCACCCGCGGATTGCTCATGTCGCGGTTGCTGGTATCGCGCTCACGCTCACCGCCACCAAGCATCATCAGCACGCGCGCCGGATGACCGGCGTTGTTGCCAATGAACTGGCGCTCGGGAGCGCCCAGCATCGCGCCCTGCTGCCACCACAACGACGGGCTGGCTGGCACATAGGTCTGGAATGCGCCGCCCCGTGTGTACAGCGTGTGCAACACGAACAGCCCGCCCAGCGAATGGCCCCACAGGGCCTGCTTGTTGGCATCGGTTGCCACGTGCTGCGCCAGCTGCGGACGGATGCGCCGCTCGATCACTTCCAGGAACGCATCGGCGCCACCACCAACCGCCGCGCCACCGTCTTCGGGCTGGTCGGCAATCGGCGTGTAGTCGCGGGTACGGGCGGGCGAATCGATGCGCTGCTGGTTGTCGTAGCCGACGAACACCAGCACCGTTGGCTGCTTCTGCGCCAGCTCCTCCAGCAGTGGCGCATCGAATTCCATCAACGCGCCATTGCCATCCAGCATCCACAGCGCCGGGAAACCCGCTGCCGGTGCCTTACCGGCAGGGATGCCCAGGTTGACCCGCCAGCTGCGCTGGCCATCATCACTGCGTACCACGAAGCGTTCGAAGCGGTAGTGCTTCGAACCGGTGTCGGCAACGGTCTGGCCGATCAGCTGCGCCGGGTTGCGTTGCTGGGCCGCAGCCATCGGTGCGACTGCGCCGAGCAGCAACAGCGAGGCCACGGCGAGCAGTGAGTGAAAGCGGATACGCATGTGAGTTGTCATCGCTATGCCTGGATCAGAAGCCGACGGTCAGGTTCACCCAGTAGCTGCGGCCGGGTTCGTTGTAGGTAGCGGCGCCTGCACCGGTGGCACTGGTACTGGTGGTGCCTTCGCGGAACAGACGCTTGTCGAACAGGTTGTTGATGCCGCCACCGACGCGCACCTTCGGCGTGATCCGGTACTGGCCAGCCAGGCTCCACAGGTCATAGGCAGCGCGCGTATCCGGCGGCAATGCCGCACCGGTGGTGCTGGCCTGCGTGGCCGATTCCTGCTTGCCGTAGAACGTACCGGTCAGCATGAACGACAACTGCGTATTGACCTGCCAATCCAGGAAGGTATTGACGGTGTACTCGGGAATGATGGACAGCGGCTGGTCGGTGGTCTTGTCGACGTTCTCGATCATCCAGGTGACATTGGTGTTCCACGACAGCACATCGCCACCGCCGAGCAGCGGCACCTTCACGTTGCCTTCGACGCCACGGATGATGGCTTCCGGCGCGTTGGTCCACTGGAACACCTGGCCCTTGGTGTCGTTGGTGATGCCGATGCGATCCTGACCGGCAACGATCTTGTCCTTGTAGTCGTTGTGGAAATAGGTGACCGAGGCGTGCCAACCGTTGTCCGGTGCCCACTCGATACCGATCTCCTTGTTGATGCTGGTTTCCGGATCGAGGTTGGCGTTGCCCATCACGTAGCAGCCGGAGCCCTTGTTCGGACTCAGCACCGGGCAGCCATTGCCGCGCGTGTAGTAGAGGTAATCCGGGTTGGCCTGGTACAGGTTTGGCGCCTTGAACGCGCGCGCGATGCCGCCCTTGATCGCCCAATCCTGTGCCAGCTTGAACTGCACGTTGAGGCTAGGGCTGAGGTTGTTGCCGAACTGCGAATGGTGATCGAAGCGCAGGCCCGGGGTCAGCGTCCAGCGCTCGCCGATGTACAGGTTGTCCTCGACAAACACGGCCGCGAACTGCTGGTCGCTCTTGCCGGTACGCACACCGTCGTAGCCCGGGATGCCGCCGCCGCTGCTGGAGGTCTGGGTCACCGAGTACGGGTCATCCAGCTTCATGTCGCGGTACTCGAAGCCCAGCGTTGCGACCTGCTCGATGCCGCCCCAGTTCAGCGGCACGTTGATCTCGCCGTCGACGCGGGTCGACGTCAGCTCGGAGGTGGAGAAGCTCGCACCTTCGGTGATCGAGCCTTCCGGGCCACCGGCCAGGCCTTCGTTCAAGCGGGTGTTGTCGGTGTCGTCGTAGGCAGCGGTGATGCGCGAGCTGCCCCAATCGTAGCTGCCGCGATGGGTCAGGCCGAACGAACGGCGCAGCATCACATTGGTTTCCGCGCCATACAGCGCATTCAAGCGTTCGAAGCCGTCGCTGCTGACGCCGCGCTCGCCGGAGTAGATATTGCCCTGGCGGCTGACGCTGGCATCCAGCTCCAGCACATGGTTGGCATTGATGTCATAGCGCAGCAGGCCGCTGATATCGCGGTTGCGCACACCTTCGCGGCCAGCCGGCGGCGTCACGCCGGTGGCGAACTCCTCATTGAGCGACAATGCATCCGGCTCGGTTTTGTTGACGTTGCCGAACAGGCGGAACGACAGCTGTTCGCTCAACGGGCCGGACAACTGGAAGCCAACGCGCTCGCTGTCGCCTTCGTCACTGTGCTCGGCCTGGCTGCCGTACAAGGTCAGCGAGCCGGTCAGGTCACCGGTTGGCTTCTTGGTGATGATGTTGACCACGCCACCGGAAGCACCCGAGCCATAACGTGCAGCAGCCGGACCACGCAGCACCTCGATGCGCTCAACCGCTTCGGCCGGCACCCAGTTGCTGTCGCCGCGGCTGTTGCGCTCACCGCTGCGGCCCATGCGCACCGAATCGCGTGAGCTGACCGGGCGGCCATCAATCAGGATCAAGGTGTTTTCCGGGCCCATGCCACGGATGTCGATCTGGCGGAAATTGCCATACGAACCCGACGCGGTATTGCCGATCAGGTTGATACCCGGCATGCGCCGGATCACTTCGGACAAGTCATTGGCCGGCGGCAGACGCTCCAGATCGACCGCAGTGATTACCGAGCTGCCCAAGGCTTGCTTGGCGATCTGTTCGGCGGTGACATGCACGGTGTCGATGTCGGTAGCCGCTGCTGCGCCTTCGGCCAGTGCCGGACCGGCGAGCAAGGCGCTCAATGCCAGCGCAGCGGAAAGGGGATGGCGGGACAACAAGGCACGCACGGACAACCGCGACGACGAACGACGGGACATGGGGGAAGCCTCTCGACAGTGGGGGTGCGCCCCTCTGGCGAACAGCTTGAGGAACGACGGATATCGAATGCAGCTGCCGGAAACAAACGCCAGACACGCTGCGGATTGCCCGCATCCTACACTAAATGAGAATGATTATTGATAACCAAGGGTGATCAGATTGTGGGAGCGGCATAAGCCGCGAAGCAACTGGATCGTCCGATTGCAGAAAGTCCTGCGACTTCATTGCTGTCGGCTTCGCGGCTGACGCCGCTCCCACAAATGCTACCGGTCAGGCGACGATCGCCACCAACTCACGCATATCATCGATCACCGCCACTGCCTCAGCCGCATCCAGATCCAGGTCACGCGAATAGCCGTAGCGCACCAGCACGATCGGCATGCCGGCATTGTTGGCCGCGCCCAGATCCGTGCCCGAATCACCAACCATCAGGCAATCTGCCACCGGCTGCTGCAACAAGCCTGCAACATGCAACAGCGGCTCTGCGGCGGGCTTGCGCTGCGGCAAGGAATCGCCACCAATGATGTGGGCGAAGAAGCCGGCAATGCCCATATGCTGCAACAAGGGCGCAACCATTGCCGCCGGTTTGTTGGTACAGATGGCCATCGGCAGCCCGCGTGCCTGCAATGCAGTCAAGGCCTCGCCCACACCGTCGTAGAGGCGCGGGCTGCGCAGCAGGCACGCCTTGTAATGGCCCATGAAAACCGCCATTACCTCTTCCAGCGTCAAGGTGCTGCCAGCATTCGCCAAAGCAGTGGCAACCAGATTGCGTACGCCCTCACCTATCCAGCTGCGCACCGTTGCCTCGGAGACGCGCGGCAACGCCAGCGCTTCCAATGTGAGGTTCACTGCCTCGGCGATATCACCTGCGCTGTCCACCAGCGTGCCATCCAAATCGAACACCAAGGCCTTGATCGCCACGCATCCACACTCCCTGAATTGAGCATCGATTGTAGCGGCGCGGCGTTGCGTAAAGGATGTACTCAATCCAACGTGATGCTGCGAAACAAATCACCCTGAATCACCAGTTCTTCGCGATCACGGAAACCTGACAAGCCCACGCCAACCAGGCGATAGCGCGTATCTGCCGGCAACTGCACGCGTTGGCACAAGGCCAAGGCGATGTCGCGAATATCCTCCACCGAACCTGGCGGCGTATCCGGCGTATAGCTGCGGGTGAGAATGCGGAACTGCGCGGTCTTCAACTTCAGCACAACGGTGTGACCGATGCGTTCGGTACGCCCGGTTGCACGCCAGGTACGTTCGGCCAATTGGGTGATCGCTTCATCGAACTCACCCATGTGCAGGTCTTCGGCAAAGGTGTCTTCGGAAGAAATGGACTGCACTGGCTGATCGGGTTCCACCGGCCGCTCGTCGATGCCACGCGCGCGCCGGTACAAGCCCGTGCCAAAACTACCGAACAAGGCCTGCAACTGCTCAAGTGGCAGCGCGCGCAGATCACCGACGGTAACAATGCCCAGCGCCGACAGCTTGCCCTCCATCACCTTGCCCACGCCCGGCACCCGCTTGACCGGCAACGGTGTCAGGAACTCCTCGACCCGCGACGGCCGCACCACGAACTGACCATCGGGCTTGCGCCAATCCGAGGCGACCTTGGCCAGGAACTTGTTCGGGGCAATGCCGGCCGAGGCAGTCAGGCCGGTGGTCTCGCGGATCTGCGCGCGGATGGTGCGGGCGATCTCGGTGGCGATACCGTCGCAGCTTGGCGATTCGGTTACGTCGAGGAAGGCCTCATCCAGCGACAGCGGCTCAACCAGCGGGGTGTGCTGCAGGAATATCTCGCGGATCTGCCGCGACACCGCCTTGTAACGGGCAAAGTCGGGCGGCACGAACACCGCATCCGGGCACAAGCGCTCGGCGCGCAACGCCGGCATCGCCGAACGCACCCCGAATTTGCGGGCTTCGTAAGAGGCCGCACACACCACCGAACGCGCCCCGCGCCAGGCCACCACCACCGGCCTCCCGCGCAAACCGGGGTCATCACGCTGCTCCACGGACGCATAGAAGGCGTCCATGTCGACGTGAATGATCTTGCGTTGTTGGCTCAAGGCAACAGTCTCAAAAGGTCGTCAACATGATAGCTGTTGTCGCTAAATGCACACTTGTCCTCACAAATGTACTTATTCATACCTCCCGTAACAGCCCGCGAACGGCGCTTATCTGCAGCTAACATACGCAACCGTCCAGTTAAAACATTTGATTGAACGCCGATGCTGCAGCATGCTCCGGGGCTCGCAATGGCTTTGGATTACCCCGGATGACCCGTCTGCATGCTTTCTCGCGCGACCAGCTGCTGGCCAGCGCGCGTGGCGAACTTTTCGGCCCCAACAAAGGCCGCCTGCCCAATGACCCGATGCTGATGTTCGACCGCATCACCGAGATCCGTGAGGACGGTGGCGCACACGGCAAGGGCATGATCCGAGCCGAACTGGATATCCGTCCTGACCTGTGGTTCTTCGGTTGCCACTTCATCGGCGACCCGGTGATGCCGGGCTGCCTGGGCCTGGATGCCATGTGGCAGCTGACCGGCTTCTATCTCACCTGGCTGGGCGCAGAAGGCCGCGGCCGTGCGCTGGGCTGTGGCGAGGTCAAGTTCACCGGCCAGGTGCTGCCCAGCGCCAAGCTGGTGCAGTACGAAATTGATGTCTCGCGCGTGATCAACCGCAAGCTGGTGATGGCACAGACCGACGCCCGCATGCTGGTCGACGGCCGCGAGATCTACACCGCCAAGGACCTGCGCGTAGGTCTGTTCACTTCTACCGAGAGCTTCTGATGCGTCGTGTCGTCATTACCGGCATGGGCATCACGTCCTGCCTTGGCAACGATCTGGATACCGTCTCCAGCGCCCTGCGTGACAGCCGTCCCGGCATCGTCGCCCTGCCCGACCACGCCGAAGCCGGCCTGCGCAGCCAGGTTGGCGGCAAGGTCGAGATCGATCTGGACGCGCAGGTTGACCGCAAGCTCAAGCGTTTCATGAGCGACGCAGCGGCCTACAGCTACGTGTCCATGCGTGACGCCATCGCCGATGCCGGCCTGGACGAAAGCCAGGTCAGCAACGTGCGTACCGGCCTGATCGCCGGTTCCGGCGGTGGTTCCAGCGAATGGCAGGTGGAAGCCGCCGATCTGCTGCGCAACCGTGGTGTGCGCAAGGTAGGCCCGTACATGGTGCCGCGCACGATGTGCTCGACCGTGTCGGCCAACCTGGCCACCGCCTTCAGCATCAAGGGCCTGAGCTACTCGCTGTCGGCTGCCTGCGCGACCTCGGCGCATTGCATCGGCGCTGCCGCCGACCTGATCCGCCACGGCGCCCAGGACGTGATGTTTGCCGGCGGCGGTGAAGACCTGCACTGGTCGATGAGCGTGATGTTTGACGCCATGGGTGCACTGTCCACCAGCTTCAACGAGACCCCGGCCACCGCGTCGCGTCCGTACGACGCCAACCGCGACGGCTTCGTCATCGCTGGCGGCGCTGGCATGCTGGTGCTGGAAGACTATGACCACGCAGTTGCCCGTGGCGCACGCATCTATGCCGAACTGGTTGGTTACGGCGTGACATCCGATGGTGCCGACATGGTCGCCCCGTCGGGCGAAGGCGCGGTGCGTTGCATGAAGATGGCGATGGAAGGCCTGGACCGTCCGATCGATTATCTGAACACCCACGGCACCTCGACCCCGCTGGGCGACGTGACCGAGCTGGGCGCAGTGCGCCAGGTGTTTGGCGATGCAGTACCGCCGCTGTCCTCGACCAAGGCATTGTCGGGTCACTCGTTGGGCGCAGCCAGCGTGCATGAGGCGATCTACTGCCTGCTGATGATGCGTGATGGCTTCATGGCGGGCTCGGCCAATATCGAAACCCTGGACGAGCGCGTGGAAGGCTTCCCGATTCTGCGCAAGACCCAGGATGCGAAGCTGGACACGGTGATGTCGAACAGCTTCGGCTTTGGCGGCACCAATGCGACGTTGATCTTCGGCCGGGTTTGATGGCCGATTGATCTGAAAAAACAGCCGCGAAAGCGGCTGTTTTTTTTTGTGCTTTTGCTTTTGCTTTGGCTTTGGCTTTGGCTTTGGCTTTGCTGTTGCTCTGGCTCTGGCTCTTGCTCTTGCTGTCCCCTCTCCCGTTTACGGGAGAGGGGTTGGGGTGAGGGGAAGCTTTTGCTTTTGCTTTTGCTTTTGCTTCAGCTATAGCCCTTGCTCTGCTGCTCCGAAAAACAACGGCAACAGCAATGGCGACAGCAACAAGCAGGAGCTGCCCTCACCCCTACCCCTCTCCCGCGGGCGGGAGAGGGGAAAGCAGAGCAAGAGCAAAGCCCAGCTTCCTCAGTCGTAATTACTCAACGCCAGCGACAACAGCGCCTTGGCCTGCTCACGCAGGGACTGCGGCTCCACGATTTCCGCGTCCGAGCCGTAATGCAGCACGTCCATCAACAACTCGCGCGACACGCTGTACGGCACCTTCAGTTCATAACGCCCATCAGCAAGGAACCGTCCCTGCTGCTTGGAATGCCAATGCTCATCGGCCACCCAGCGCGCCGCCTTGGCACTGAATACGATCGTCGCCCAGCCCTTCGGTGCGCCCGAGAAAATGCCGTAGCTGGCGGCCAACTGCTCGTTCAACTCCTCATCGGCGACATCGCGCGCAGGCTGGTCCAGCAACCGCGCCTGATGGACGCGGTCCACCGCGAAGCTGCGAACCGCTTCACGGCTATGGTCCCAGGCATCCAGATACCAGTTGTCCCGGTAATGGGTAATGCGCTGCGGCGATACCGTGCGGCGGGTCGCCTCATCGGTGGAACGCGCGCGGTATTCAAAGGACAGCTGCTTGCGCTCCAGAACGCCGGAGGCCACGGTACGGAAACTGGCTTCATCCAGCTTGCGGCCACGGTGCGGAATCACCCGCACCCGCTCCACCGGCCAATGCGAGGCACCCGCCTGCGCGGCCAGCAAACCCTCGATGCGCTGCTGCAGCGGTGCCAGCATTGACGACAACACGCCGCCGCCAGTACGCGACAACAGGTGCTGGGATGCCAGCAAGGCGTGCAGTTCCTCCGAGCTCAACCACAGGCCTGGCAGCTCGAAACGGTCGCTCTCCCCACTCAGGTAGCGGAACCCGGCCTCGCCATCGCCCTCCACCGGCGCCATCAGCGCATCACGCAGGAAGGCCAGGTCGCGGTAGACCGTGGCACGGGAACAGCTCAACTCCTCCTGCAGCCGCATCACCGTGACCGGATAGCGGGCGGACTTGAGCAGACGATGCAGCGCGTTGATGCGTTCATAGCGGTCCATGCCCGAATTATGTCCGACTCCGGGCGCCAATGGAGCAGGCCGCGTCCCGTATAACAGCGAATGAAGCCCCAGCCCGCCATCGGCCTGGGGGTCAGGGACCATCCGGTATCATCCAATCGCCAACCATTCCCGCCTCTCCCTTGGAGATATCCCTGATGTCCCTGCGTGTTTCCTTGATGCTGCCGTTGCTGCTGGCCGCCCCGCTGGCCTGGGCCGACGACGCCTCCGATCTTGCCGCCATGACCTCCCCTTGGAGCGGCAGCGGCGGTGAGCTGGGCTTTGCCTCGGCCCACGGCAACAGCACCACCGAAAGCTTCAACGGCCGCCTGAAGCTGCGCTACACCGATGATGACTGGATCCACACGATGGACCTGTTCGGTCTGCGCTCCAGCGCCGAGTACACCGAAACCTCCGATGACGGCAGCACCCGCCGCAAGCGCCAGACCACCGCCAATCGTTACACCGGCAGCGCCGGCAGTGCATTGCAGCTGGGCGAGCACCGCCAGCTCACCGCCACCGTGCGTTACGAAAGCGACGATTTCGCCACCTACGACCGCCAGGCCAGCTTCGGTCTGGGTTACGGCACGCGCCTGATCGATGGTGAGCGCCTGATCCTGGACACGCAGATCGGCCCGGGTGTGCGTCGTTCGCACAACGCCGATACCGACGAAGACCGCACCGGCCTGATTGGCCGCGGCCTGTTCGACCTGAAGTACGCGCTCACCGAGAACACCGAACTGGTGAACTCGCTGCTGGTGGAATCGGGCTCATACAACACCTTCGCGCAAAACGACTTCGGCGTCTCGGTCAGCATGAACAAGCACTTCGCACTGAAGGCCGGCTGGCAGGCCCGCCACAACAGCGACGTCGCCGAAGACAAGCGCAAGACCGACACCCTGACCACGATGAACGTGGTTTACAGCTTCAAGTGATGATGCGGGTGTTTGCGGGCGCGGCGTAGGCAACGTCCAAAGCACCCCTCCCAACCCTCCCCTTGCCTACGGCAAAGGGAGGGCTCGGCGGCTCAGCATGTAGTGCTGAGCCATGCTCGGCAGAGGCCTTGCAGGCAAACCCCGGCCAGCCAATTCTCCGGATCTTGTGGGAGCGGCATACGCCGCGAAGCTGACCGTGCTTCCGCGCCGATAGAACCGGCGCTCATGCGGCCTTCCTGCAGTTGTGGCTTCGCGGCTTGCGCCGCTCCTACAACAGCTACCTCAGCGCAACAGCTCGCCCGCACCGCCGGCCAGCAGCTGACGCGCCACTTCGCGCCCCAGGGCTTCCGGGTCGCTGGCTGGGCCTTGCGCCTGCGCACGTACCGCGCGGCCATCGGCGACACCGCCGACCAGGCCCTGCAACCACAGATCTTCGCCGCGCCACTGCGCCAAACCGGCTACTGGTACATGGCAGCTGCCATCGAGCGCGCGGTTCATCGCCCGCTCCGCTTCCACGCAGGTGCGGGTAGCGGCATCGTCCAGCGCCTTGAGCAGCGCAATCGTGTCCGCATCGTCCTGTCGGCACTCAATCGCCACCGCCGCCTGTGCCGGCGCCGGCAGCCACTGCGGGGCGACCAGGCGATCACGGATACGCGCGCCCAGTTCCAGGCGCTGCAGACCGGCGCAGGCCAGGATGATGGCGTCGTATTCGCCGGCATCCAGCTTGGCCAGACGAGTGTTGACGTTGCCACGCAGGTCACGCGATTGCAGGTCCGGACGCAGCGCGCGCAACTGTGCCTGCCGACGCAGCGAGGACGTGCCGACGCAGGCGCCCTGCGGCAGGGCATCCAGCGACGCATAGGTATTGGAGACGAAGGCATCGGCCGAGTCGGCGCGGGTCAGGATGGCCGGCAACACGAACGGCGCTTCCAGCTCCATCGGCACGTCCTTGAGCGAATGCACCGCGCAATCGGCGTCGCCGCGCAGCATCGCCAGCTCCAGTTCCTTCAGGAACAGGCCCTTGCCGCCGATGGCCGCCAGCGAGCGGTCGAGGATTTCATCGCCGCGCGTGCTCATCGGCACAAGTTCCACCTGCAGCCCCGGATGGGCCTGGCGCAGGCGGTCGGCGACGTGTTCGCTCTGCCACAGGGCAAGCGGGCTCTTTCGGGTGGCGATACGCAGGATGCTCATGCGGCCATTATCGCCGCTGCCAGCCCTTGGGTCACAGCCGTTCCATCTCGGTCTTCAGCCCGGCCACGCAGCGGCGGCTGATTTCCAGCGGATGTGGTACATCGCGAAGCACCGCCTGCACCTGTCCGGCCGGGGTACGGCGGACTTCCTGCAGCCTATCGCGGGCGATCAGGCAGTTGCGGTGGATACGGATGAAGCGCCCGGAAAACTCGTCCTCCAGCGAGCGCAGCGACTCTTCGATCAGGTCCTCGCCGCGCAGGTGGTGCACCACCACGTACTTTTCCTCGGCCTGCAGGTAGAGGATGTCTTCCACCGGCACCAGACGCAGGCTGCCGCGCAGGCGCGCGCACAGCGTCCGCCGTGGTTGCGTGGCTGCCGCCGGGGCGGCATTGGCGCGACCGGCGATGAAGGTGCGGGCGCGTTCCAGCGCGGCGGCCAGGCGCTCGCCGCGCACTGGCTTCATCAGGTAATCGATTGCCGCCGCCTCGAAGGCCGACAAGGCATGGGCGTCGTAGGCGGTGCAGAACACCACCGCTGGGCGCGGCTCGAAACGCGCCAGATGACGGGCGACCTCCAACCCGTCGATGCCCGGCATGGCGATATCCAGCAACACCAGATCCGGCTGGGTCTGCGCGCAGACCTGCAAGGCGTCGTTGCCGTTGGCAGCCTCGCCAACCACGTCCACCCCCGCAAGCTCGGCCAGCAGCGCGCGCAAACGCTCGCGTGCCAATGGCTCGTCATCGGCGATTACTACCTTCACACCACTACCTCGCTCACGGCTCCCCAGTCGTGGCGACATGGTAGCCGGGTTCACTGCACGCCGCCGTCAACACTCCGGCAACTGCGGTGCAGCTCACAAAGCGATCAGATCTGCGTGAAACGGGCCTGCAGCCAGTCGCCCAGCGCATGGATCTCTTCACCGCAGACCTGGTGGGCCATCGGGTAACGGTGCCATTCCACGCCGAAGCCCAGCGTCTTGAGCACCTGCGCGCTGTGTTCGGCGATCTGCAGCGGAATCACCGGGTCGGCGCTGCCATGGGCCATGAACACCGGCTGGACGATGGCACCGTCCACCAGCTGCGAGGGAGCGGCATCCACTTCCGGCAGATAGGTCGACAAGGCTGCCAGGCCCGCTACCGGCTCGCTGCGCTTCAGGCCGGCGGACAGGATGATTGCCCCGCCCTGCGAGAAACCGGCCAGCACGATACGCTTGGCGGGAATGCCGCGGGCCTGTTCACGGGCGATCAGTTCTTCCAGCTGCGCTACCGATTCGGCAACCCCCTTGGCATCGGCGCGGCTGCGGAAATCCATGCTGACGATGTCGTACCAGGCGCGCATCGGCATGCCGTTGTTGATGCTGACCGGGCGCTTGGGCGCATGCGGGAACACGAAGCGGATCGCCGGCCACTGCGGACGCACCAGCTCGGGCACGATAGGCGCGAAATCATGGCCGTCGGCACCCAGGCCATGCAGCCAGATCACCGACCATTCCGGCGACGCGCCGGTTTCCTGCTCCACTGTTTCCAGCATGTGTACGACTCCCAAAGACAGGCGGGAATTATGCCTGCCCGGCGCAGCCATCGGTGCAGCCCCTGCTTTTGTAGGAGCGGCGTAAGCCGCGAAGCTGGTGGTACGTCCGATTGAAGCCAATCCGGCTACCTGCACGTAGATCGCCAGCCAAATGGCGGTGCATTGCTATCGGCTTCGCGGCTTACGCCGCTCCCACAACAGCAATTAATCCTGCAGCGGTTCCTTCAGCGCGGCCGCACGCAGCTCGGCGGCACGCAGCAGTACCCGCGGCGGGGCGTTTTCTTCCGGGATGCACAACAGGCCGTGCCTGCGCAGCCAGTCACCGGCCTTGCGCGAGGAGGTCCATGCCACCACCGGCACCGCCAGCGCCATACCGATCACCACCGGTGCCATCCACGCGGCCAGCGGCGGCGATACCAGATAGGCGGCCACGCCCATCACCACGCCGAACACGCTCAGGCCACCATAGCTGCGCAGCAAATCGCGCACCGAGATGCTGCCGTCATCACGCTGCTGTGCGTCCCAGCCCGAGTCCTTGCCGGCCAGTACTTCGGCAACACCGCGCGACTGCACGTACATCACCACTGGCGCCATCAGTGCCGCCAGCACGGTTTCCAGCAGCATCGATATCAACGCGCGGAACCAGCCGCCGCAACCTATGCGCTCCTTGCGCGAGGTCAGCATCGCCACATAGCCCATGAGCTTGGGCGACAGCAGCGCGACCATGGTCACCACGAACACCCAGAACACGCCATCCTGGTCCAGCCCGCGCCAGTAACTGGCAGGTGCCATCTGCAGATTCAGATGCAGCTCTTCGGCCAGATCAATGCCGCCGTGGATCAGCGGAATGGCGATACCGATCAGCATCAGCATCGCCCACATCGGCGCGGTGAAGTAATGGCCGATGCCGATCAACATATGCACGCGGTTGACCCAGTGCAGGCCGGGCGTAGCCACGACCTTGGAGTGCTGCAGGTTGCCCTGGCACCAGCGGCGGTCGCGGATCAGCAGATCGGTCAGGGTCGGCGGGCCTTCTTCGTAGCTGCCGTGCAGATAGGGCACCATGTGCGCGGCCCAGCCACCACGGCGTATCAGTGCGGCCTCAACGAAGTCATGGCTCAGCACATGACCACCAAACGGCTTGCGCCCCGGCAGCTCCGGCAGGCCCGCCTCTTCGGCAAATGCCTGGGTGCGGATCACCGCGTTGTGGCCCCAGTAATTGCTCTCGGCGCCATGCCACCAGGCCACGCCATAGGCCATCACCGGCCCGTACACGCGGCCACCAAACTGCTGCATGCGGGCAAACGCGGTGCGGCCACCGACCACCGCCGGCAGCGACTGGATCAGGCCGACGGTCGGGTGGTTCTCCATTGCCGACACCAGACGCACGATCACATCGCCGGTCATCAGGCTGTCGGCGTCGAGGATCAGCATGTGCGGGTAGGCACCACCGAAGCGGCGCACCCAGTCGGCGATATTGCCGGCCTTGCGGCCCACATTGCTGGCGCGGCGGCGGTAATACAGCCGCTCGGCACCGCCGGTGGCCTCCACCAGACGCGCGAACACCTGCTCTTCAGCGCGGCCAATCGCGTCACGGGTGGTGTCGCTGAGCACGTAGAAATCGAAGTGCTCCAGCTGCCCAGTGGCGGCCACCGATTCGTAGATCGCCTGCAGGCCGGCCATCATCCGGCGCGGGTCTTCGTTATAGGTGGGCATCAACAAGGCGGTACGGCTGCGCAGCTGCGGCAGCGGCGTATCCGGGTAGATGCCCAGCTTGCGGCGGCCACGCAGCAGCGCTTGCAGGCCGGCCAGGCTGCTGACGAAGGACATCGCGATCCAGGCGAACAACAGCACGAACAGGCCGAGCAGACAGGCTTCCAGCACGTTGATGCCACCATTGGACAGCACCCGCGCCATCAGCCAGGTGGCGAGCAGCGTGGTCAGCGCCGTGCTGCCGAATACGTATAGCCGCCGCAGGCCGATATTGGCCGGCGCAGTCTTCTGCCGCGGCACGTGCAGCGTGCCCTTGCGCAGCGACTGCTCGGGCATGGCCAAGGGGTGCTCGGCCGGGAGCACGGCGATGCCGGCATCCAACCCATTGCCGGTGCTGACGGTAGAGCTCATCGACCACCCCGCTGCGTCACCTGCAGCCCGTCCTGGCGACACACCTTGCCGTAACGCTGTTTGCTTGCGTGTTGCACCTGAAATCCTTGAAGGAGAAGCCGACCAGCCGGGAAAACTAGAAGAACCAACTTAAACCTGCGGCAAACGAAGCCTGCCGGTCGCGATGCGGGAGCCCCCTCGAACCACCTCGCTGCAGGCGGCAGCCACGCCACCCGGGCCGTTCCAGGCCCAACCGCCGCAATCCCTTCACGGCATTGGCGATGGGGGGAATTATCCATCATCAAATCGACAGGTACACCTGTGCCAGTCAGTTTGGCCGTGGCGCGGGGTGCAGATGGGGCGTGCGGCAAGCTCCCGTAGCGCAGGAGCCAAGCGTGCAACGGGGCAGCATCAAACCGGTGCAGTTGCGTTCTTGCCCATCGGACCGGGAGCCGAAGCGCGGGCAAAACCACGCGTTCGGCAGGCCCCGGGCTGCGCCGGCATGCTACCGCCAGCTGGCCTCCCGGTGGCGGCATTCAAGCACCATCGATGAGCCACACGACGCAGCGCGGACGCCATGGCTGGCCCACTGCCCGAACAACAGCGCCACTGGCACGGCTCCACATCCGCAATGACTTCGCCTCAGGCAACTGAATCCGGCGGCGGCAAACCGCGGTGAACAGGGCACAAACACGCGCACGCACAACGCAGGCTAAACCCGGCCCTGCACGCAACGCGATCACAACATTGCACTCACCTGTTGCAAACCCGGCAATGCGCAGTCTGGGGCTGTCTGCAGCGACGCAGACGTTTCCGGAGACCGTTCGTGGACCGCAACCGTGTTGAAGGCACCAAACACGAAATCAAGGGTGCCATCAAGGAAGCTGCCGGGAGGATGACAGGCAACAAAGCCCAGCAGATGGCCGGCAACATGGAGAAAAATGCAGGAAAAGCACAGAAAGCAATGGGCAAGGCTGCAGACGAGGTAAAGCATCGACATTCATGACGACCGCATCACTGCGCAAGAACTGCTTCCGCAACGCACATAACCGGAGCCCGTAACACCCGGCAACACTGTGCAGTTCCAATGGCGCGACCGTGTGGAAGCCGGCCGCGCCATTACATCAGCAGCGGGTCAGCGCGGGCGCTCGGACAACAGGCCAATGCGACGGAACCACATTTCCAGCGGCACCGTCACCAGCGGCGGCAGCGCTGCCAACAAGGCCAGCAGCACTGCCCACAGCGGCCAACGCAGTTTGAACCACGCGTACAGCGTGACCACGACATAGAACAGGAAGGCCAGGCCGTGCAGGCGGCCGAACAGCCATACACCCAACTCGGTGGTGCCGGTACCGTACTTGAGCAGCATGCCGATCAGCAGGCCGGCCCAGGTCACGCCTTCAATCAGTGCGGCAGCGGCAAACAGCTTGCCGGCGGGGGTCATCGGTTTGGCAGACATCGATTCCATCAGGGGTTCGAGAGAACTGCGATTGTAGGCGAGAATGCGTCGCATCCGCGCAGCTCATATCCACCCCCGTCGCTTGAACCACAGCAGCGGCACCACGATGCTCAGGCCAACCGCGGCCAGCGCGATGGCGTAGCCGTAATGCCAATGCAGTTCCGGCATCGAGGCGAAGTTCATGCCCCACACCCCGACCAGCACGGTCGGCGGAATGCCGACCACCGAGGCCACGGCCATCACCTTCATCACCTCGTTCTGGTCCATGTTGATCAGGCCGAGCACGCTGTCCAGCAGGAACTCGTTGCGGTCGCCCAGTTGCTGCTCGAACTCGCTCAGCGAGGTCAGGTCCTTGACCACCAGCTTGATGCGCTTGGGCGCATCCGCGCCAAACCAGTCCGGCGTGGCTTCATCCAGATAGCTCATCATCCGCAGCATGCCGTGCAAGGTGTTATGCAGCGCGCCGATGCGGCGGCCCATCATGCCCACCTCGTGCAGCATCTGCTCCAGCCGGCGTGAGGCACGCTTGCCTCTGGGGTGGTTGAAGGCCTGGCGCGAGAACTCGCTCATCGTGCTTTCCAGCGATTCCAGCAGATCGGCCAGGCGATCAACGATGTGTTCGATCATGCGCAGGAACAGGTCCGCCGAGCCGTGGCAGGGATGCTTGCCCAGCTCCGCTTCAACGCCTTCCAGCGCGTCGATGCGGTGCTCGCGCTGCACCACCAGCGCATTGGGCGCGACCACGAAGCCCAGTGGCCCGACCACATGCTCCACCTCGTACTGGAAGCGCGGCAGGTTCAGTACCAAGGCCTCGCCTTCAACGCGTACCCGGCTGCTGAATTCGATCTCGCTGATGCCGGCACGATCGGGAATAAGGAAGCCCACCTGCGCTGAAGCCTGCGCCAATTCCTCAGGTGTTGGCTGGCACAGATCCACCCACAACGACGTTGGCGCCGTGCCGCCAACAGCGGTGGCGAGGGTGCGGCATTGGAGCATGGCGTGATTCCGCGTCGAGACCAGCGTTCATCCTCGTCTGCGCGGCACCCCGAGTAAAGGCTCAGGGCTGTTGCTGCGCGGCGTACCAGCTCGCATACGGCGTGTTCCTGGCCAGGTAACGGTTGAAGTCCGGTGCACCGTCCTGCCACCACACCGGCCCGCGCTCACCCAAGCCACGTTTGGCCGCATCCACTGCCGCCCCGGCCTTGGCCAGCAGCGCCCTGTCACCTGAACGACGCGCCGCACCGACCTCCCGCCGCGCGGCCATCAGCTGGCTGACCAGCGAAGCGCGAACCGGTTCCGCCAGGCCCGGATTGCTGGCCCGCCACAGCCGCCCGCGCACCACCAGATAGCGGCCGTCAGGCGTGCGCAGCGGTGCGTCGGCCACCTCGGGCCTCCTGTGGGCATACGGTATTCCAGTATCCCATTGGCACCTGGTTGCAAAGCGCGCCCGGCTTCACGCAAGCTCGCCTTTCCTTCAACCACCAGTCCAGCCATGCAAGACAACATCATCCAGATCATCCCCGCCGACGGCTGGGTAGCCGTGTTCGAAGAAGCAGGTGACGAGAGCGCGCAGAGCCTGGTGTGCTTTGCGGTAGTGGAAGAACCCGGCAAGCGCGCCGTGCGCCCGATGCTGGCCAACGGCAAGCAGATCAGCTTCGCCGACACCCTGCCCAACTTCGTCCGCGTCGAAGAAGCCGATGCTTTCGAAGAAGAGGATGAAGACGAAGAGGACGAGGAAGAAGAAGACGAAGAAGAGGAGGAGGAAGAAGAGGCCTGAGCCATCTTCCCGCCTGGGGAGCGGCCGGCATCACGCCGGCTGCTCGCTTCAGTCCACGCCCTGCCCCGGCTGAGCAACAGCCTGCGCGCACTGCTTGCTGGCGGGCTGGACGGGTAGACGAAGCAATGAACCATCGGTTGCGACTTCATTGACCTTCAGCGTGCATACGCCTCCGGAGAAATCGACATCCAGGGCAACTTCGTAGTCCTTGCCCGCTTCCGGCGTAAAGACCGAACTGATCAGGCGATCACATCGCCAACCTGCCGGTGAGCCCATGCCGGCTTCCACCACTACCGATTGCCCTGCCACCAACGGGTACTCCTTGAAGTACGCCTTGGACAAAACCATGCCGCGCTGCTTCAAGCCGCGGCTGGTTTCAGTGTCTGGCATGCCAAGGCTTTCATTCTTCACTTTGCCAAGCATCGACCCGAATGCGCTACCGAGCGAACCGGACGCACGGATCTTTTCCGAATACTCCGAAGTGCAGCTGGTATTGGTGTAAAGCACCATGCCCACGCCGTTCTGACCGAACAAACGCAGTCGCGATGATGCTGGCTCGTCCGGGGCGGGTTGCTGCGCGCCCGCCTGGCTTGCCACCAGCAGAAAAAATGCACCGAAAATTCCGCTTTTGAAACGCATGCTGATCTTTCCTTGAGTAATGACATCCTTGCCGACAATTGAACCACACACGCGGAAAAAAGCCGGAGCCAGCTCCAGCCTCCTTTCGCAGCATCGCGCTGCAGGAGCGGCGTACCGCGCGAAACCGGTACCGCCCAGTATCGTCAGCTTCGCGGCTCACGCCGCTCCCACATGCCACGCTGCGGGTGCGCAGCCATCAGGTTTGGAGTTCCTTGGCACTCAAGGTGATGGTGAAGAACTCAGCGGTTTTGTCTGCCGGCACACCCGCGAGATCTGCCTTGCCGAAATCCCTGAAAGCGCCCATGGTTGCGCGCGGGTAGTAGCCACTCCAGAAGTAGCGTGTCTGTGCGCTTTGCTGCCCGATCGACTTCGCATCCAGGCCTGATACATAGCGGGTGCTGGCAACATCAGCGTCGGCGACCAGCACCACACGTGCTTCGGTCAATCCCCAGCGGCACATCTCACGACCGTAGTAAGCCTCATCAATGATCCGGTCCAGATAGACGGTGCCGGTGTATTCGCCCTCCGACACCTTGGTCAGCTCGAAGGATTCATTGCTGGTGATGCGTGGAATGGCGCCAACGAAGGCGTTGATCTTGCCGCAAGCCCCTCCGTTCTCGACATCGTATTGCGCGGTGGCATGCACTGATTCGAACGGACCGGGGACATTGGCAAGCCGAAGCCGGAGCTCGTAGGCCTGCTTGGGAGCTGGGTTGAGTTTTCGCAGTGGTGGAGCACGTTCACCGCCATCCTTGCTGGCAGACGGCGGCGCCGTTCCGCCAGTACTCGCGCAGGCAGTGACTACCAGCGCCAAGGCACAAGCGATGCCCGACGAAACCATTCCGGGAAGAAGTTCCCTGGGTGAGCGCTTCATCATCCTTGTCCTCAATTGTCTGCGCGCCACAGCCAGGCACCATCCACGCGCCAGGAAGCCATGTTACCCGCAATGCAGGAGCCACCCTGTAGTGGGGGGGGGGGGGGGGGGGGGGGGGGGGGCGGGGGGCCCCCACCGCCCGGCCCCCCCCCCCCGCCCCCCCCCCCCCCCCCCCCCCCCCCCCCCCCCCCCCCCCCCCCCCCCCCCCCCCCCCCCACTACCGGGTTGCAGACGATTCCTGCTTCGCGGCTTACGCCGCTCCTACACCCGCATCCGCCGCAGCGCCAGGTTGTAGCTGCTTGCGTAGATCGCGGTTACCGATAGCGGTACCACGATCGTCTTCAGGATCTCAGGTGTTCCGGCGATCCAATGGATGCTACTTAACAGGGTCACTGAAACCGCAACAGCAACCACTGGCGGAACCCAATAACCGCTGGTCCCTGGCAAACGAGCCGACAGTGCCTCGATCATGCGCTTCAGGAACAAGGTGATCAGCGCCGACAAGGTGCCCTGCACTACCCCGGCGATCAACGGCCGCGGCATCGGGTGCGCAAGATTCGCGAACGTGGCCCAGCTGCCCATCGCCATGAAAGCCACGGCCATATGCACGGCGCTGTTGCGGGCGGTTGCAGCGGTGGTTGGTGGCACGTAGCGGTCCTGTCTACTGGGCTATGGTGTGGATCTGCAGCATGACGGATGCGACCGCCGCCAATCAACATCGCTCCGCCAAACCGATGCCTCCCGCAGTGTCGACCTCACCCAGCCAATCCAAGAAACACCCGCATACGGCTCATCTCCGCGTCCAGCCCTTCGACAAACGCTGCGTCACGCGGCGCCCGTCCTTCGACGTAATTCAACTGCGCATTCAACACACCACCGGCCACCGAAAGATTGCCCCAACCAATAACCCGGTCACCCCACAGCAGCGGCAACGCGTAATAGCCCAACTTGCGCTTCGCTGGCGGCGTATACGCTTCGAAACGGTAAGCCCAGCCCCACAACAACTCGAAGCGGCGGCGATCCCAAACCACGGGGTCGAACGGGGTCAGCAAGCGCACCTGTGCGTCGGGTCTCCAGCGGCGGCTGTCCGCGCGCTCCTCGGCAGGCCAGAGCCAATCGATGCCATCCACCCTCGCCCGCTGCAAACGCTGGCGCGCACGTGCCAATGCGGCTTTTCGCGCATCCTTCCATTGCGGAACACCATTCCCAAGATAGGCCACCAGCTGACCCAGGCTGGCATCTGGCAACGGCGCGTACTTGCCAACAATCAGATCGATCAATGCATCCATGCGCGCATCGATCTCGGCGCCACCAACCGGCTGTGCCGCATCGCGAACCGCATAGACCCGAGTACCACCATCACGTCGCGCCACCCGCAGCAGCCCACGGTAATGCATGCCATCGAGCAACTGGGTGCTGGCATTGGACGAGCCGCCGAACCAGTTGGTGGTCTTGCCATGCGCAAAGTGCGCATCCACTTCGCGCGGATGAACAGCGCCGCGCTCGGCGATGAACGCCTGCACCGCCTGTGCCTGTTTCCAGCGCGCCGGCGTCCACTCCATCCGCGCCTGGCGCGGGTGCATCAACGCATGGTGTCCGCGTGGCAGGAAGCCATAGTTGACGAAGAAGTCCTCCTCCACCGGCAAGCGCGGATAGCGCCGTTCCAGGTCACCCGCTCGATACCCGACAACCCGGTGCCGCAAGGTCAGATCCTGCGCCCTGGCGGGCGCGCGGATCGGATCAGCCTGTACGAAGCCCAGCTTCGCAATCGCCCGCATCAGCGTGGTCGGCTTGAACAGCGAGCGGGCGACGGCGTAGCGGCGCAGGTGGTCGAGGGTGAGCGTCATGGGGCGATGATGCCACTAAAGTCGTTGACAGAAAGCCACTGTCGACAACAGCCAAATGGCACCAATGCCTACATCGCATCCGTTCGTATGGAACATCAGCAACGCCACAACACCTGACAGTATCTCCAAAGCCAATTCCACGAGAATTCCTTGCAACCACAACCGCGCAAAGGAAGACAACCATGAGAGGGATAGCATCCAGTGCCATCAAAGCGATCCTTGCACTGCTGTTAGTATCACTATCACCACCGACCATCGCGGGTGGTGTTGTGGAGTGCAATCGCTGCCCTTCAACTGCAAGCGCGGCAATATCAAAGGGTAATGGACTCACCGTCGTTGTTGACTTTGAGAGAGCCGAAATGACGGCCTACGAGGTAGAGTACGACCGAGAACTCCGACGCTGGCGAACCATGCGCACCGCGGTACCCACCTCTGTCTCGGCTGCGTTCTACCGCATCATGGATGCGGCCTCCCTGGCACCGTCCTCGACATCACACAAAGTGGACGGCATCAACGGCGAACATCGGCCAGCAAACGTCCCCACTCAAACACTGCCTGACAAAGATAGGGGCGGGCTGGTGGTGACCGTACACCCCGACAATCCACAACTCTCCAACCCCACCGGCTTCACATTTCCAGATGCATATAAAGACTACAGCGCCAGCGACGTCGTCCTGTCGTCGACAGCAAGAACCAGGTTCGGGCAATATCTGGCCGAAGGCCTCGCAGGCGCGAGTACCGGAAACGCTGCGTGGAATTCCGTTGCGTTCTCGATCCAGGAACTCGCGCTCTCATGGGCCTCGAAGCACGGCGCCGGTGCAATTGTCGTTGTAGTCCATTGGCGGGATGGATCACGGACCGTCTACAAGGTGACAACCGACAATGTCACCGAGGCAAAGTACGTTGAAGGAGAGAGCCGGGACGCCCTTGGAAACAAGTTCCCCGACGCCACCATCGCCGCACCCAGTACGGCACCTGGTTACGTAGGCGACTACTACTTCGGCGAGGGGAGCCAGGGCAGTCGAAACCTGGGAAGGTGGCTGGAGTCAGCGCGCCGCTACGGCATTCCAATCACCGGTTCGAGCGAGCGTCGAAACCGCATGCTTTGCAGTTGGGATGGCAGAACCATCAACTGCAGAGTGCACTAAGATCGCTCACGTCCGGAGACTGGGGGGCGAGCGGTCTTACACCTTCACAGCACGCTGCTCGCGATGAACGTGAAAGAGGAACGAATAAACAAGGTACCAGCCACATGGGGCAGCGCTTGCTGCCCCTGTTCGACGCAGAGCTCCACGGTGATGCAATCAACGCAGCTTGCTGATCGACCCGCAGTAGTACTCAGCCAATGCAAAGCCCAGCGGCTGCTGTTCGGTCAGGCCCCACTCCGAGCTCAGTGCATTTGCATCAACCCGCACCACTTGCGACTGCACCCCACGCTTTTCCAGCAGCGCGGGCAGCTTCTTGGCGAACTCGCTGGCACTGCTATCGGCGCTGGCGACGATACATACCGCCGTGGCCGCGGGGATGGGCGCTTCTGCGATCATCTCTTCCAGGTCTTCGAGGCTGTCTTCGTCGTTGTCCAGCTCGTCGATGCCAGCATCTTCTTCGGCAAGGCGATATTGCAGGTTGTCCGCGTCCATCAGCATGACCATCAGCGACGGGGTGCGCGTGGGCCTGGCCTCACATTTGGAGGGTGGAATTTGGCCGACCATGCGCGTCGTGGTGCCGTCCGCCGCTATCCGGCGGATGGCGATGCCGCAGTTGCCACCTTCGAAGTCGCGGATCATGTCGCCCTCGTAGTCCACGCCGGGTTCCGGCACAAAGCCGAGCTCGATGCCGCGGCCGCGGTTGCAGGTCCATCCTGAACCACTGGCGATGTTCGCCTGCAACAACACCGGCTGACCTGGCACCAAGGCGTGCTCGGCGTAGTACGGGCTGGCCCAGAGCTTGTCGCGCATGGCCAGGTTGCGGCTGTCGTCGGTCTCAGGCATGCCGATGGAAATATTTTCCGGCTTCTTGCGAACCAGCGTCTTGAAGTAGTTCCCGAGCGAGCCCGATGCTTCGATTTCTTCGTCGTACTCCTTCTTGCACACCGCGTTGGTATACATGGTGAGTCCCACGCCGTTCTGACCGAACAGACGGATACGCGCAGGGCGCTCTACTTTGGCTGCGGGCTCAGGGGCGACAACGCTCTCAACCGCAGCGTCATCTGCACGGGCATCCGCGCAGGCAAACGCCAACAGGGCCAGCGACAACAAACGAATCTGCATTTACTCGACTTCCGTTTCGACAAGGATGTAGTGAGGAACAGGCATCCGGCGCCGCGCCGTGGCGGGCGTGATCAAAGGTGACTGGTATTTCCCCGAACGGAATTCTATAGGCGGTGATGCATAGCGTATACACGCCAGGCGCAGCGAATCGCCCTCGCAACCGCGTCAAAATTTTGGCCCGAGCAGCGCCGCTTCGCATCCCGTGCTATGCAATTAGCCTCCGCCCTGCTGAACCCTGATCGCGATCGTGCGTGCAGCTGCGCGGTCCCGCGCTCTTGGCGGAATACTGGCCGGCCATGCCGCACGCCGCTAGCTGGAATACAGGCACTGTGCTCGCGCTTCGCATGCGACGGAGCTGCGATCCGCCGCTGGCCACCACACAAAAGAAGGGCCGAGGCAGCAAGCATGCTGGCCTCGGCCCACGCAGCAGTGGACGCTGCAAATAGCGTTGTTTCAGCTGCCCAGGTCGATGCGGGCAACGGCTTCTTCTGCGCCCTTCGGGTCGCCTTCGCCGTTCTTGATGCTGACGTACAGCACGTTGTTCTTCGTATCCAGCGCCAGGCTGTTCGGGTGGGATGGCACCGACCAGCTGGCCACCTGCTGGTAGCTGTCGCTGTCGTAGGCGGTGACGCTGCCCGCTTCGCGGTTGGTCACGTACAGGCGCTTGCGCGGTGCATCCAGCAGGATGCCGAGCGGGCCAGCGTCGGTAGGGATGCTGGCCAGTTCAGCGCCGCTGCTGCGGTCCAATACCAGCACGCGCTTGCCCGGGTGACGCGAGACAAAGCCTTCGATGCTGCTGCCCTGGTACTTGCGGATCATCTCCAGGCCCTGGTCGGTGACGAACAAGCGCGTGCCCGCAGGATCGAGCGCGATGTTCATCGGCTGCTCGGCACTGACCTGGTGGCGCTGCTCGACCTTGCCACTGTCGGTGCCAACAGTGACCACCTCGCCGAGCAGATTGCTGGTGTAAACGCGCTTGCCGGCGGCATCCAGCGCCAGACCTGGCGCCTTGGCCTTGCCCAGCCCTTCAATGGTGTCGATCAAACGCAGCGATTGCGTATCGACCACAAACAGCACGCTGCCTTCCTGCGAATGACCGGTGACATACAGGCGATGGTTGGGCGCATCCACCACCAGCTCACGCAGATCGTGGCTGTAATAGGACTTGCCATCCTTGCCTGTGACCTTCTCCATCAGCTGTACCGTGCCGATGGGCTTGTTCTGCGCGGTATCGACCACCGTCACCGAGGTATCGACGGTATTGCCGACGTAGAGACGGTTGTTGGTGTCATCCAGTACCACACCGAAGCCCTTGCGCTCCAGCGGAATGCGCTGCTGCACGGTAAGCGTGGTGGGGTCCAGTCGCAGCACCTGGGCCGGACCGGCAGCATCACCAAAGCCACCCGAAGATGCGACGAAAACGGCGTTCTGCGCGGGACTGTAAGCCAGCTCATACAGGCCCTTGGCGACGGCCTGGCGCTGCACATTGGTGGTAGCGCTACTGGTTGCAGCAACCGGCGAGGTCGCCGAAGCAGCCGGCGCAACTACCGCAAGAGAGACCGCCAGCGCAAGCGCAGCAGAACGGAACAGGGGGGATTTCGACATTGCGAGCTTCCTTGATAGGGCACGAAGGGTGTCCTGGCTCGCTGCGCCGTTGTCGAACGGCGGGCCCGCAGATCATGCGGAATGGCTTGCTGGTGGCGGCATGTTAGAGCAAAACCGGGGTCAGAGTCAGGTTCTTACAGCAAACAGCCCACTCCACGGATCGATCCACCACACCAGTCGCCTTAGCGTTGCAGACGAACAGCGACTGGAGTTCAACATGGCAAGACGACCGCGAATCGATCCACCAGGCGTAACCCAGCACGTGATTCAGCGTGGCAACGACCGGCAACCATGCTTCTTCCGCGACATCGACCGCATGCGTTACCTGCAGGATCTGCACACACTCAGCATCGAACGCGAATGCAGCGTGCATGCCTATGTATTGATGACCAACCACGTCCACCTGCTGATGACCCCCAGCGAATCCGGCGCGATCAGCGGGCTGATGCAGGCATTGGGCCGGCGCTATGTCCGCTACATCAACGATGCGTATGAGCGTACCGGCACGCTGTGGGAAGGCCGCTACAAATCGCACCTGATCGCGAACGACGAGCACCTTCTGCGTTGCTATCGCTACATCGAGTTGAATCCCGTGCGCGCTGGAATGGTGCAGCGACCCGCCGATTACCCGTGGTCAAGTCACCGGCACAATGCCTTCGGTGTGGCGAACCCGGCCCTACACGCCCACGTCTGCTACGTCGCGCTGGGTGCCTGTGAAACGCAGCGACAGGCGGCATACCGCGAATTCGTTCAACATGTGAGCGACGAAGACACAGCGAGCTTCCGCGACCACCTCAACCGCCAGCAGCCCATGGGCAACGATCGCTTCCGGGCCGCGATCGAGGTGCAAATCGGCCGCAGCTTGACGCCCGGCAAGAGTGGCCGGCCCCGGAAAGCGGGGGCGGCGCGCTAGCGCATCGAATGCACTGGCGGCCTTGCGCTAGTCAGTTCGCCGAGCTGCGAATACCTGACTCTGACCCCGGTTTTGCTTTTGCTCCTCCGAGATGCTGGCTGAAAGCCGCTGACAACCGTGAAAACCGGGGTCAGAGTCAGGTTTCCGCATCGCTCCCGCTGCGTCCCAGCCGATCCTCTATTTCCTGGCTTCGCGCTTCTCGAGATCCGCCCTGCACTGCAGCCGCACTGCGTGTTCAACCCCGTAGCCGATTTTGCGAGCCATCGCATCCACGCCATCAAGACGCGCGTGCAGAAAGCTGTTCGCCGGCAACAGTGCTCTCAAATGCTCGCTGATTGGAATGGACCAGTTCTCCTTCGCTGAATCACTCTCATAGCCTGGCTCGTCAAGGTTCCAAGGCAGCATCAGCGCTTTCTGCGATCTCGAGTGCAATATCTGCCGCCGCCCGTCGGCCCAGATCAATTGGATGACCGCGAATGGATAGTCATCGGTCCAGCTGATGCCGTTGCCGTACAGGTCGTCCACCAGTGCCCGCACGCCTATGTTCTTGACGTATTGGGCGCCGACCAGGCGCTGCGCAGCCTTGCTGCAGCCACTCGGCGGAAAGGTTTCCCAGTCCCCGCTCGGGATCAACTGGCCGCGACGGTAGCGCGCGGCCACACCGCTAACACCACGTCCCCGATCCCAGGCTGGCTCCCGAACCGCTTCAACCAAGGCGGTTGCCGCAGCGGCATCGACGTCACGGTGCACGCGCTTGCGACCGCCATTGCGGTCCTCATAGCTGCCTTGCAGGGTGTAGTCCTGCCTGCCGGCCAGCCGCTCGAGCACGAAGCTCTCCTCGATCATGTCCCAGCCCATGTGCTGGTAGCTGATCACCACGCGGGTTGGCAGGTCCTCCCCTTGCGCAGTGGCGGTCGTCGGCAGGATCAGGCCAAGCAGCAGGAGCAGCGCCGCCCCGGCCATCCAATGGCGACGCGGATGCCGCAAGGCTTCAGCGTGCCCCGGATCTGTACAGCTGAGAAGCGAATACGGAGAACGGATGCGACGACGTACGAACGAGGCGCGAATGTCAGCACGCTGAGCAAACCATGACCTGTGCAACGCAAGTACGAACCAGAGCCGCATGCCACTTTCCTTGATGTTCAGCCACCGCCGGGTGATTCGGCTTGGCCCAAGCGTGCCAGCTATCCGCCCCCGGCGCAGCCGACTAATGCACCGTATCCAGCGCCGCATTAACCCGACTCTGACCCCGGTTTTGCTCTACGCGGTTGCGGCCGGTGTGTTTGCCGCGGTAGAGGGCGGCGTCGGCTTGTTGCATGGCGTGGGCCAGGCCGGCTTCGCTGGAGAAGCTGTCGGAGACGCCGATGGTGACGGTGCAGCGCAGGCCTTCGTAGCGCGGGCCCTGCAGCATCACTGCCCGTTCGATGCTGCTGCGTACACGCTCGGCCACGCGCAAGGCCGAGGCTTCGTTGGCGCCGACGCAGATGGCGGCAAACTCCTCGCCGCCCAGCCGGCACAGCAGGTCGTCCTTGCGCACCGAGGCACGCAAGGCCTCGGCCACGCCGCAGAGCACCGCGTCGCCGGTCTGATGGCCGTAGTTGTCGTTGATGCGCTTGAAATGGTCGACGTCGATCAGTAGTAAGCGCGCGGTGGTAGCCGGCCGCCGGAAGCAGGCTTCCAGCGCCGTGCCCAGGCCACGGCGGTTGAGCAGTTGAGTAAGCGGATCATGGGCAGCAATACCGCGCAGCCTGTCGGTCAGGCGGCGCAGCACCAGCCAGACGATCGATGGCGGCAGGATGGTCGCCAGCGAGCACATATAGACATAGAAGATCATCGAGAACTGACCGTCCATGCTCAGCGCCGCGAAGCCACCGGACAGCAGCTTGCTGAGCTTGATGACGTTCAGAACGCAGATACCGCTGATCAAACCGGCAAACAGCAGCACCTCACCGCGCAGGTCCCTGGCGAAGCTGCGCACGCCGTACAGCAGCACCGCCACCATGCCGACGAAGGACACCGCACAGGTGCCGGCCAACAGCACGTAGCGCGCCACCGGGCCGAGCGTCCAGTTCACCAGGATCTGCAGCAGGCTGTAGCCCACCGCCAGGTACAGCAAGGGCATCGCCAGCGGCGTGGAGCGGCCAAAAAACCGCGCCCCGCCCACGCAATACGCCAGCAGCGAGCACAGCGTGAGCGTGTGGTTGAGCATGCTCAACCAGCTCCAGCCCGGCGCACCTTCCATCAGCTGCAGCACATAGGCCCCGCCGAGCATCAGGTTGCCCACGCCGAACACGTCCATGCCCATCTTCTCGTCCTGCAGGCGACGACTGATGAGCAGGAACATCACGGTGAAGCTCAGCAGGTAAACGCAGAGCATGCCGACTAGGAGGGTGGCGATCATTGGGTGTTCGACAAAAAGGCAGGCGAAGGCGCGCTGGTCCACCCCATGTGGAACGACGGATGCCAAACAAGAACTCGCAACGCTGCCGCTGATCCCCCGGCACCGCGTTGTCCCCGCGCGTATCGTACCGAATTCGGTTGGGGTTACGGGGTTTGCGGCGGGCGGGACGGGGTATGTAAACGGTTACGGGGGCTCTTACGTTGGCCGGGGGCAAAACCGGGGTGGGGGTGGGGGGGGGTTAAAGAAAAACCCCCAACCACCCCCGATGTTAGGGTGGCGCGGGGGGGGGGAACCGCGAAGAGTGACGCGGACATAGTGGCGAGGAG
>NZ_JBRREF010000007.1:0-95289 GCF_056760135.1 Stenotrophomonas sp. STEN023
TCTAGTAGCGTCCGCCCCCCCCCCCCCGGGGGCCGGGTTGCGCCTCGGGGGCTTGACCACTTGGCCCCGGCGCCACCCGACCCCCTCCCCCCCAGGCGGGAGAGGGGTTGGGGTGAGGGCAGCTTTCAGCTTTTACCAGGCAACGGTAAACCGCTTGCCAACATGCTGCGGCGCGTCCAGCTCATCCACCACTGCGACCGCCAGATCCGCAGCACTGATCGTGCCCGGGCCATCGCCGGTGCTCAGCGGGGTCTCGCCGCCAATCCGGTAGGTGCCGGTGCGCTGGGTGGCGCTGCCCGGATGGAACGCAACCGGCGGGCTCAGCTGGGTCCAATCCAACGACGTCTCATTGCGCAGCTCGGTCAGCGCATCACGTGCGGCACTGGCGCCGGGATAGATTGCCGCCGGGAAATTCGGTGAATCCACCAACTGGGTGCCGTCCGCCGCATACAGGCTACCGGCGCCGCCGATCACGAGGTAACGCTTCACGCCTGCGGCCTTGGTACCGGCCACGATCGCGCGGGTACCGCGCAGGAACTCGTTGTACAGATCCGGGTTGGCCCAGCCGGCGTTGTAGGCGCTGATCACCGCATCGGTACCGGCAACGGCGGCCTGCACTTCATCGGCATTGAGCACATCGGCCTTGGTCACCTGCAAGTGCGGGCGGGCTTCCAGCTTGGCCGGGTCGCGGACCAGCGCGGTCACGTCATGGCCGCGGGCCAGCAGTTCGTCGAGTACGGCCTTGCCGACAAAGCCGGTGGCACCGATCAGGGCAACTTTCATGGGAACGTCCTTGGGTGGGGAATGTGGCCAGTCTCCGCCGATAGCCGGGGCAGTGGCAGTCGCAAAAAATAACAATCACCTTGAAGCTGTGCTTCACAATGGTGGCAAGGAGGTGGCCCATGGACAGCGTCAAACGGATGGCCTTGTTTGCCCAGGTGGTGCAGCACGGTTCGATGAGTGCGGCGGCGCGGGCGCTGGGCATGAGTACCTCGGCGGTGAGCCAGCAGGTGCGCGCCCTGGAGCAGGACGCTGGCGTGGCCTTGCTGCACCGTTCGACCCGGCGGCTGGCACTGACCGATGTCGGCAGCCGCTACTACGCCGCCTGCGCGCGCCTGCTGGATGCGGCGGGCGAAGCGGAAGCCGAACTATCAGCGGCCCGGCAGGCGCCCAGCGGCGAGCTGCGGCTGTCAGCGCCGTTGGGCATGGCCGCGCATATCGGGCCGGCGCTGGGGGCTTGGTTGCAGGACAACCCGCAGCTGCGCCTGCACCTGTTCTTCGACGACGGCTGGACCGACCTGTTGCAGGCGCGGATCGATCTGGCGTTGCGCTTCGGCCAGCTGCCGGACAGCGACTGGATGGCGCAGCGGCTGGGCAGCCTGCAACGCTGGCCGTGCGCGGCACCGGCCTGGTTGCAGCGGCACGGCTTGCCCGCTGACCCGCTGCAGGTGCCGGCGGCCGAATGGCTGGGCCTGTCGCAGGTGCCGGGGCTGGTCTGGCGGCACAGTGAAAACGGCGAGGAACGGCTGGTGCCCGCGCACCCGCGCATCGCCAGCCAGAACCAGCCGGCGGTGCTGCGCCTGTGCGAGGCGGGCCTGGGCGTTGCGGTGCTGACCAGTCTGGATGCTGCGCCGCTGCTGGAGGCTGGCAGTCTGCAGCGCTTGCTGCCGGAATGGGAGGTGCCGGCGTTGCCGGTATGGGCGGTCACTCCGCATCGGCAGACCCAGCCCGCCAAGGTGCGTCAGGCCATCGTATTGCTGCAGGATCATCTGGCGCGGCTTCCCGGCGCCGATGCTGAGGTTGCGCAAGATCGGAAACGCCAGCGCTGAGCAAGCGCGCTGCAATAGCCGCACCAGCCAACGGAGATGCCGCAATGAAAGCCAATGTCGCGCAGTTGCCACGCCTGGACCGTGTCGTCGCCTGCCTGCAGCAAAGCATCGATGCCGGTGGGCCGTTGCCGGATCTGGATGCACTGGCGGCCATCGCCCATTACTCGCCGTTCCACTTCCATCGCGTGTATCGCGCGCTGACCGGCGAGACCATTGGGCGCACCGTGCAGCGGCTGCGCGTGGTCAAGGCCTTGCAGCGCTTGGCGCATAGCGATGCCAGTGTCTCCGAGATTGCACTGTTGGCCGGCTACGACACGCCGCAGGCCTTGGCGCGGGTGCTGCGCGAAACCGTGAACGCCAGCGCCAGTGAGTTGCGGCTTGATCCGCGACACTTGGCGGCCAGTATCGAGCAGCTGTCACGACCGCTGTCCTTGGCTGAAAAGACCGCACCGCTGAGCGTTGAAGTCATCACCCTGGAACCATTCGAAGTGGTGGCACTGCGTGCGCAGGGTGCCTTTGATGATCTGGATCAGGTGTTCGGCGAATTGTTCGGCTGGGCTGCAGAGCAGGGCCTGATCGAGCAGTTGCAACAGTTGATCGGAATGCCACAAGGCGATCACCGCGAGCTGCCTGCCGAGGAGCTGCTGTTCGATTGCGCGTTGGCGTTCGATGCGGAACTGCCGGCATTGCCAAGCTCACTGCAGCGGCAGGTGCTGGGTGGCGGCCGCATGGCGCGGCTACGCCACGTTGGCAGTTACGCGCTGCTGGAAGACGCAACCGACCAGCTGCTGCGCGACTGGTTGCCGGGCAGCGGTCACGCCCTGCGTGATGCACCGCTGCACTACCACTTCCTCGACGACCCCGAAGAAGTGCCCGAGGCGATCCTGCGCGCCGATATTTACGTACCGCTGGCCGCGGGCTGAGGCATGCCCGGGCGCAGGCTGCGGTAGGGGGGGGTGGACATGATCATTTCCGCCAGCGAATAGGCCAGCTCGCGCTCGGCCATCACCGTGCCATCGGCGCCGTGGTCGAGCAGATGCTTGACCTCGGCATCGCTGTGGGCGCGGGCCAGTAGGGTCAGGTTGGGGTTGATCGCGCGCAGCTTGGCCAACACTTCACCGGATTCCAGCGGCTGGGGAATCGCCAGCACTGCAATCGTCGCGCGCTCGGGATGCGCTTCTGCCAACACCTTGTCCGAGGCCGCACTGCCACGAATGCCGGGAATACCGGCAGCGTGCGCACGTTCCACATGCTCGCGGTTGTCGTCGATCACCAGCACCGGCACGCCGCGGTCGCGCAGCACCTGCGCCAGCTCGCTGCCAACCCGGCCATAGCCGACCACGATGGCATGGTCCTGCAGGTCCAGCGACGGGCCCGGTGGGATTTCGGGCACTTCCGGTACCGGCGTGGTTTCCTTGTGGCGGGCCTGCCAGCGGTCGAGCAGGCCGAACACCACCGGGTTGAGCATGATCGACACCAGTGCACCGGCCAGTACCAGCGATTGCCCGGTCGGCGGCAGGATCTTCAGCGCCACACCGAGGCCGGCGATGATGAAAGCGAACTCGCCGATCTGCGCCAGCGAGGCGGAAATGGTCAGCGCGGTGCTCTTGGAATGGCCGAACGCACGGACGATGAAGAAGGCCGCAGCCGACTTGCCGAACATGATGATCAGCACCGTTGCCAGCACCTGCCACGGATGCTCGACGATGATCATCGGGTTGAACAGCATGCCGACCGAGACGAAGAACAGCACCGCGAACGCGTCGCGCAGCGGCAGCGAGTCATGCGCGGCCTTGTGACTGAGTTCGGACTCGTTGAGCATCATGCCGGCGAAGAACGCGCCCAGCGCGAACGACACGCCGAACAAGGCGGCAGCGCCGAACGCCACGCCCAGGGCAATCGCCAGCACGCACAAAGTGAACAGTTCGCGCGAACCGGTGCCGGCCACTTTCTCCAGCACCCACGGAATGACACGGCGGCCGACCACCAGCATCACCGCCACGAACAGGCCCAGCTGCACGAAGGTCCAGCCAATCGAAGCCAGCAGCCCACCGATCGACAACTCCTTGCCGTTGGCCTCGGGGCCGAACACGTCGGCGATCACCGGCATCATCACCAGTGCCAGCACACAGGCCAGATCTTCCACGATCAACCAGCCGACCGCGATCTTGCCGCGCTTGGTTTCCAACAGGCGACGTTCTTCCATCGCCCGCAGCAGCACCACGGTCGACGCCGTGGCCAGCGAGAAACCGAAGATCACGCCATGCAGCACCGGCCAGCCCATCAGCGTGGCCACGCCCCAGCCGAGCAGGGTGGCGACCAGGATCTGGCCGATCGCGCCGGGGATGGCGATGGCCTTGACCGCCATCAGGTCCTTCAACGAGAAGTGCAGGCCAACCCCGAACATCAGCAGCATTACGCCGATCTCGGCCAGCTGGTTGGCCAGCGCCTGGTCGGCGACAAAGCCCGGCGTGAACGGCCCCACGATGACACCAGCAACCAGATAACCCACCAGCGGCGACAGCCGCAGTTTGTTGGCCAGGGCACCAAGCACGAAGGCCAGGCCCAAGCCGATGGCAAGCATGTTGATCAGGGCGGTGTCATGGTGCATCAGGGCTCGCTGGGTCGGGTGGGGGGGGCCTCGATTCTAAAGGTGCTACCGGTGTACATGCGGCTAAATGCCGGAAATATCCGATATTTTTTTGGAATTGAGGGTTGCGGTGGTCCTCTCGACGACCGCTCGCGTTGCCCGCTTCATGTCGCACGAGCGGTCTGCCATGGCTTCCTGGCCAGCACCGTGACAGCCGCCAACGCGGCGAACAGCCAGCCACTCCAGATTATTCCGCTTATCCCCAGGACGCCGATGAGGCTGCCGCCCAGTGCGGCGCCCAGTACCACGCCGAGGTTGGCGGCGGAAACATACAGGCTGGTGGCGAACTCGGGTGCCTCGGGCGCGGCCGAGCTCATCCACATCTGGCTGACGATCAATCCGCTGGCATGGGCTGCCCCCCACAGCAGGCAGACCGGCAGCATCCCTGCCAGCGCCGGTGAAGCGAAGCGCAGCAGTAGCGCATAGGCTGCCGCCAGCAGCACCGGATATGCCAGCACGGTCCAACCGAGCTGGCGGTCCAGGGCGCGGCCTGCCAACAGATTGCCGAGTACGCCGCCCACGCCGAACACGCCGAGCAGCAGGCTGATCGCCTCGCCGTCCAGCTGGGCTTGGCGGGCAAGGTATTCGGCCGCATAGCTGTAGACCGAGAACATCGCGGCGAACACGCATACCGCGGTCGCGATCGACAGCCACAGCTTGCTCCGCCGCAGCACCGCCAGCGGATTGCCGGTCGTCGTCCGCGTAGCTCCACGCCCGTCAGGCAGCGTGATCCACAGGCCGATGGCGGCCGCCAGATTCACTGCCGTGCAGAACAGGAACGGGGCCTCATAGGACAAGGTTGCTCCGACCCAACTTGCCACCGGCACGCCCAGCACCAAGCCCAATGTGGTGCCGGAGAAGGCCAGCGCAGTGGCATGCGCCGCCCGTTGTGGCGGGTAGAGCGCGATAGCAGAGGCAAAGGCCATCGAGAAAAACACCGGGTGCAGCAGGGCAGAGGGCACGCGCAGGGCCATCAGTACCGCGAAGCTGGGTGCCCAGGCTGACAGCAGGCTGCACAGACTGAAGACCAGCAAGGACGCCACCAGCACCTTGCGGCGGTCGAAGCGACCAAACCACAGCACCAGCGCAGGCCCGCACAATGCAACCACCGCTGCGAACAGCGCGACCAGCCAACCGGCCTGGGCCACGCTGATGCCATGGCGTTGGATGATGGCAGGCAGGATGCCGACCACGCTGAACTCGACGGCATACAGCCCGAACAGCCCCAAGGCAATGAAGAACAGTGCGCTGGACCTGTTCATGGCTGCGCCTCGCTGCTGCCGCCCAGCGCTGCCTTGGCTGCACCGGCTGAAGCATCGGCGGCTGCAAATCCATGGCGTCTGGCACGCCAGGCCACCACCAGCGTTGCCAGCAACAACACCAGCAGCACCGGGGCGAAAGCGCCGACGCCCCAGCGCTCAAGCAGCGCGCCGCCGATGATGCCGCCACCGGCGATTGCCGCGTTCCAGGCAGTGACCAGCATGGATTGGGCGACGTCGGCGGCGTCGCCGGCGGTCTTTGCCAACGCCGTCTGAAACAGGGTTGCGGCACCGCCGAAGGCAACACCCCAGACCGCGACTGCCGCGTAGACCACAAGCGGCGTTTCACTGGCCAGCCCGAGTGCCAGTGCTGCCGCGCCGAACAGTACGGTGCTGGCAAGCGTCAACACGCGCAGGTGCTGATCGACCAGCACGCCGACGATCCAGATGCCCAACAGTGAGGTCATGCCGAACACCAGCAACACCAGGTCGGTGCGCGCGCCCATGCCGGCGGCGCTCAGGAATGGGGCGATGTAGGTGTAGAGGATGTTGTGGGCCAGCACGAAGCCCAGCACCACGAACAGCACCGGGCGCACCCCGGCGATGGAGAACACCTGTCGCAGTGGCAACTGCCGGCTTGCGGCCTGGCCGGCGAAGTCCGGCACCTGGAGCCGCACCCACAGCATCAGCGCCAACGCCAGCAGACTCATCGTGCCAAAACAGATCCGCCAGCCCAGCAGGTTGCCGAACAAGGTGCCGGCCGGTACGCCCAGCGACAGCGCCAGCGGCGTGCCCACCATCGCGATGGCAATCGCCTTGCCTTGTTGATGCGCCGGAACCATGCGCGCTGCATAGCCTGCCAACAGGGCCCATAGCAGACCTGCAGAAACACCTGCGAGCAAGCGCGCCAGCAGCGTCAGCGCGTAGCTGCTGGAGAAGGTGGTGACGGTATTGGCGATGGCGAAGCCGGCGATCGCCGCCAGCAGCAATGGGCGACGGCGCACGCCCTGGGTGGCGCTGGTCAGCGGAATCGCCGCCAGCAGCGAGCCGATCGCGTAGACCGTCACGGTCTGTCCGATCCATGCTTCGGACACAGCGAGTCCATGCGCCATCTGCGGCAGCAGGCCGGCCGGCAGGGCTTCGGTGAGGATGGTGATGAAGCCTGCCATCGCCAGCGCAAGCAACGCTCCCAGCGGCAGGCGTGCGTTGGAGGCGGCACTCATTGGCCGTCCTCCAGCGTGCGTGCGGTGTTGTCTTGCTCGCTGCGGGCCAGCACCACCTTGCCGTTGATGCCACCGGCTTCCAGCAGGCGGTGGGCCTGGATCATCCGGGCCGCATCGATGGGCTGCAATACCTGTGTGGCGGTCGAGCGCAGCACACCTGAATCCACCAGCGCCGCGACTTCATTGAGGATCCGGTGCTGGGCGATCTGGTCCGGTGTGCCATACAGCGGCCGGGTGAACACCATTTCCCAGTGCAGTGACACGCTCTTGGCCTTGAACGGAGCTGCATCGAGTGTGTCGTGGTCATCGATGATCGCCAGCCGCCCCTGCGGCGCGATCAACTCTGCCAACTCGTGCAGGTGTTCGGCGGTGTTCGACAGCGCTGCGACATGGTCGACCGGTGGCACCGGCAGGGCCGCGATCTGTGCCGGCAGCGGTTGCCGGTGGTCGATGACAAGGTGGGCGCCCATGGCCAGGCACCAAGCGCGGCTCTGCGCGCGTGAGGCGGTGGCGATCACGGTCAGGTTGGTCAGCCGCCGCGCGAGTTGGATCAGCATCGAGCCGACCCCGCCTGCGCCGCCCAGCACCAGCAGGCTGCCGCTGGCAGCAGACTTGCCGCGGACGACACCCAAACGCTCAAACAGCAGCTGCCATGCGGTCAGCGCAGCCAATGGCAGTGCTGCAGCGTCGGTGAAGCCGAGCGTGCCAGGCATGTGGCCGGCGATACGCTCGTCGACCAGCTGGAACTCGGCATTGCTGCCGCTGCGATCAAAGCAGCCTGCGTAGTAAACCGCTTGTCCGGGCTTGAACAGGGTGACAGCCTCGCCAACGGCGTCGATGACTCCCGCGGCATCCCATCCCAGCGAACGAACCTCATCAGGCACAGCGACCAGCCCAGCGCGGACTTTTACATCCAGGGGATTGACCGAGACCGCGCGCACTGCCACACGCAGATCGTGCGGACCAGGTTGCGGGCATTCGACATCGGCGTCGAGCAGACACTGTGGATCGGCCAGGCTGGAGCCACGACGGAAGGTGATTGCGCGCATGCGCGCAGTGGTGATCGTCATCAGCGCGCCTCCACTGCAGCGTAAACCGCATCGCGCAGGTCAGTGACGAAGCGACCGGACATGCCTTCGTACAGTGTATTGGTGAAGGCGACCACGCTCAGTCCCTGTGCCCGGTCCACGAACCAGGAGTGGCCATAGGCGCCGCCCCAGCGCCAGGTGCCCGGCGATTCCGGCGTGGCGGCAAACACTGGATCGCGCAACACAGAAAAACCCAGGCCGAAGCCGAAACCCGGTGCGCTGGGCAGTTCCAGGCCGTTGGTCTGGTCGCGACCCATTTCAGCGATCAGTTCGGCCGGCAGCAGGCCATCACCACCCACGCGCAGCGTTTCCAGCAAGCGCAGCAGATCGCCGGCAGTGCCGGCCATGCCGGCGCCCGCCGAGGGGAAGGCCTGCGCATCGAAGATGCGCGCCGGGCTGTAGCTGATGCCGATGGCGCCATCGAAGGGCGGCACAAACTCGCCTTCGCTGAGCAGGTGGGGCTGCGGTGCATCACTTACATAGGCGCTTGCCACGCGTTGGGAATCGCGGGCGACGAAGCTGGTATCTGTCATGACCAATGGGCCGGTAACCAGTTGATCCACTGCCTGTTGCAGCGGCGTGCCGTGGATGCGTTCGATCAAGGCACCCAGCACATCGGTCGCCAGCGAATAGCCCCAGGCGCTGCCGGGTTCGTATGCCAGCGGTACCTCGGCGATGCGACGCAGGTTCTCCTGCAGGCTGATGCCGGAGGCATCCATGCCGTCGGAAACACCAGCCCGTGCATACGGACCGTCTGCGTCGGCTTCGAAAAAGCGGTAACCCAGACCGGCGGTGTGGCTCAGCAGCTGTCGCGTGCTGATCCGCGCTGGGCAACCGTCGGCCAATCGCGGCTGGAATTCCGGCAGCCAGTGTTCGATGCCTGCGTCCAGCTCGAGTTTGCCCTGTGCCACCAACACCATGGCTGCGGTGGAGACGATGGGCTTGCTGACCGAAGCCAGCCGGAACACGGTGTCCACGCGCATCGGGCGCGCGCTGGCGCGGTCGGCGAGGCCGCTGGCCTGGCGGTGGATCAACGCACCGTCACGGGCGACCAGCACCACGGCACCGACCAGGCGTTGTTGGTCCAGTGCCTGCTGCACGACGGTCTGGACGGGGGCCAGAACCGGGTCAGGCGCGGCAGTTGAGGGGAGGGGGAATGCGGCGATCGTCATGGCAGCTGGCTCACTTGAAAGGGCAGGCCGTGACGATAGAAATCCGAGGATTGAAGAAAAAGCAGGCTGCAGTTCCGTGATGCGCGGAATAAAATGTCCGCAATCAAGCGGAAAGCAGATCATGGACAGCCTCAATGGCTTCGTGGTGTTTGTGCAGGTGGCCGAGACGCGCAGCTTCGTCGCGGCCGGGCGTGAGCTCGGGGTGTCGGCCTCGGCGATCGGCAAGAGCGTGGCGCGGCTGGAAGAGAAGCTGGGGGTGCGCCTGTTCCACCGCAGCACCCGCAGCGTGACCCTCACCGCCGAAGGCACGCTGTTTCTGGAACGCAGCCGCCGCATCCTGGCCGAGATTGACGCCGCCGAGCTGGAACTGTCGCAGGCCAGCGCGGCACCACGCGGACGCCTGCGGGTGAGCCTGCCGCTGGTCAGTTCGCTGGTGCTGCCGGTGCTTGGTGAGTTCATGCGCGCCTATCCGCAGATCGAGCTGGACCTGGACTTCACTGACCGCATGGTCGATGTCATCGAGGAGGGCTTCGATGCGGTGGTGCGCACCGGCGCACCGGTCGACTCTCGTCTTTCGGCGCGTCGCCTGGGCAGCTTCCATATGCGGCTGGTGGCTTCGCCGGAGTATCTGGCGCGCTGCGGCGAGCCGCAGACGCCAGCCGATCTCGAGCAGCACAGCTGCCTGCACTATCGCTTTCCCAACAGCGGCAAGCTGGAAACCTGGGCACTGCGGCGCGAGCCGGGCGAGGCCGAGCTGCAACTGCCGACTTCGATGATCTGCAACAACATCGAGACACGCGTGTGCTTCGCGCTGCGCGGGCTGGGAATTGCCTACCTGCCGGATTTCGCCATCCGCGAACCGCTGGCAGCGGGGCTGCTGCAGCCGATCCTGGTAGATCAGGTGGGCGGCGACGGTGTTTTCAACGTGCTGTGGCCGGCCAGCAAATACCCCTCACCGAAGGTGCGGGCACTGGTGGATTTCCTCTGCGCGAAGGTGTTTCCGCAAACGGCTTGAGGCGGTCTTCGGCGCGCATCGCGTTGCCCGCCGCTGAGCCCGAACAGCACAAAGAAAAATGCCCTGGTTTCCCAGGGCATCTTCCTTCCACGACGTTGGTCCGGTGTTACCAGGTGTAGCTGACGCGGCCGTACACGTAGGCGCCATTGAAACCGAACGGCGAGTAGTTGCTGTACGGCAACATGCCCCAGGTCGAGTTCTGCAGGTCGGCGGTGCGGTCCGGGTATTCGTCCAGCAGGTTGTCCGCGCCCAGGGTCAGCTTCCAGTTTTCGCTGGGCTTGAAGCTGGCCGAAGCATCCAGCACCCACTTGGCGTCGTAGGTCTGGTCGCGCGTTGCGGTGGCCGAGTTGCGCACGGTAAAGCTGCCGTAGCGGGTCGCTGCCAGGCCCAGCTCCCAACGGTCCGAGCGCCAGGTGCCGCTGACGATGGCCTTGTCACGCGGGAAGCTGTCCTCGATGCGGCCGATCTCGTCGCGGCCGATCAGCGACTGGGTGATGCCCAGGCTGCCGAACACCGCCGGCGAAGCGATGAACTTCTTCACCTCGGTTTCGTTGTAGCTGTAGGCAGCGGTCAGCTCCAGATTGCTGGCAGCGAACGGGATGCTGTAGCTGGACACCGCATCGACACCGCGGGTGCGGGTGTCCACGCCATTGGTGAAGTAGGAGAACGCGGTGACCTGCGGCAGGCCCAGACCGGCCAACAGCGCGTTGGCGGCGGCATTGGTGGTGATATTGGTGGACAGCACAATGCGGTCATCGATGTCGATCTGGTAGGCATCGACGGTCAGGTACAGGCGCTCGACCGGCTGCAGTACCAGGCCAAGGCTGTAGGACGTGGAGCTTTCCGCCTTCAGCGGTGCTGCACCCAGCGCCTGTGCGGCAGCGCTGGTGGTCGGGAAGGTGCCGCGGTCGACGAAGCTGCCGTTGATGATGGTGCTGGTCACCGCCTGGTAGCTCTGCTGGGCCAGCGACGGTGCGCGGAAGCCGCTGGATGCGGTGGCGCGCAGCGCGACCTTGTCGGTGAAGGCGTAGCGCGCCGACAGCTTGCCGGAGAACTTGTCGCCGAAGTCCGAGTAGTCCTCGTAGCGACCGGTCAGGCCGGCGGAGAACTTCTCGGTCAGGTCGGCTTCCAGGCCGGCATACACGGCGTAGTTGTGGCGGTCGTTATGCACTTCGTTGGTCGGGGTGAAGCCACCGAAGCCCTGCGCGGCGCTGCCGGTATAGGAGTTCAGCTCACCGGCGTTCTGCTCCCACTTCTCACGGCGGTACTCGCCACCGAAGGACAGCGTGACCGGATAGGCCAGGCCCCAATCCAGCGACTTGGTGATGTCGGCGTTGAAGATGTCCTGCTGGTACTTCAGCGTGCCGTCGTAGAACGAGCTCGGGCTGTTCACGCCCAGGCTGTAGTTGATGCTGTTGCGGGTGTGGAAATCCAGGGTGTTTTCACCGTGGTTGACGCTCACGTCCCAGGTCCAGCCGCTCTCGGTATTGCCCTTGACGCCGGCAACCAGCGAGCGGTCCTTGGAGTACTGGTTGATCTGCGGCACGAAGCCGTCCGGGTAGGTCTGCGCCAGCAGCGCGGTCTGGCCGCTATGGTTGGGCGAGCGGTAGAACGCGAACGAGGTGATGTCGCGGTTGCTCAGCAGGGCGCTGGCGTAGGCACTGATGTTGTCGCTGAAGTTGAAGCTGGCATTGACCGAGGCAGCGGTGGCATCCACGCGCGGATCGCCGACCACGAAGGTCTTTTCACCGATGGACGGGAAATTGCCGGTATTCGGCGCGGTGCCCTGGTAGGGGCCGGCGCGGTTGCTTTCGTCCTGCTGGCTGACCTGGCCAGCGAAATGCACGCTGCCACGGCCATCGGCGAAGCTGACGCCGGTATCGCCGGAGAGCTGGTACTTGTTGCCGTCTCCTGCCGAGTACTGGCCATAGTCCACGGCCAGGCTGCCGCCCTTGCCGCTGCCCTTGAGCACGATGTTGACCACGCCGGCGATGGCGTCGGAGCCGTACTGGGCCGAGGCGCCGTCACGCAGCACTTCCACACGCTCGATGGCGGCGATCGGAATGGCGTTGATGTCGACCGCCGAAGAACCACGGCCGATGCTGCCGTTGACGTTGATCATCGCCGAGGTGTGGCGGCGCTTGCCGTTGACCAGCACCAGCACCTGATCGGGCGAGAGGCCGCGCAGCTGCGCCGGGCGGATGCCGCTGGTGCCGTCGGTCAGCGCCGGGCGCGGGAAGTTCAGCGAGGGCAGAGCGCGCGAGAGGGCGGTGGCCAGCTCGGTGGTGCCGGTGGACTGCAGGGCTTCCGGGGTGATGATGTCGATCGGCGACTGCGACTCGGCCACGGTGCGGTCGGCCACGCGGGTGCCGGTGACGATCACCGTATCCAGGGTATTGGCGGCGGTCTGGGCGAAAGCGGGGAGGGCCGGGGTGCCAAGGGCGATGGCAATGGCGACGGCGAGGGTGCTGGACTTGCGGGTCATCAGGTTGCAGCTCCGGTATTGAGTGGCGGCATCGGCGGCGCGTGGGGTTCGCGGCTGTTGCGGTGCGCCATCAACGAATTAATGGAATTTTTACCTCGTGTCAAACCGGACGGTTCAGCTAAATTGTTGCTTTTGAAAGCTTTTTCAGTTCAGCAAGGGCGATTTGGCTATGCGAGTACTTGGCCCTTGTCAGGCAACGCCGTTCAGGCGCGTGCGATAACAGGGCGTGAGTCAAGTATTGGTTAACGTTAGAATTGCGTCGCAGGAATGCTGCTCACATGCACATTCCTTTTCGTTATAACGGACCCATTCATGATTTCCCTTCGTAATTTCGCCCTTCGCCGGGGCGAGCGCCTGCTGTTGTCCAACGTAGACCTCACCCTGCATGCCGGCTATCGCGTAGGCGTGGTGGGCCGTAATGGCGCGGGCAAATCCAGCCTGTTTGCCGCCGTGCGCGGTGAGTTGGAGGCCGACAAGGGCGACGTCTCGCTGCCCGGCAAGATCCGTATCGCCGACGTCGCCCAGGAAACCCCGGCGCTGCCCGACCGCGCCATCGACTATGTGCTCGGTGGTGACGATGTGGTCGCCGCGGTGCTGGCTGAAGAAGCCGCTGCCGCTGCGCGCGAGGACTGGGAAGCCGTCGCCAACGCGCACCAGAAGATGGCCGAGCTCAATGCCTATGACGCCGAAGCGCGCGCTGGCAAGTTGCTGCACGGCCTGGGCTTCCCGGCCGATACGCATGAGCGTCCGGTGTCTGCGTTCTCCGGTGGCTGGCGCGCGCGTTTGAACCTTGCCCGCGCGCTGATGATGCCCAGCGACCTGCTGCTGCTCGACGAACCGACCAACCACCTGGATCTGGATGCCGTGTACTGGCTGGAACAGTGGCTGCTGAAGTACCCGGGCACGCTGCTGCTGATCTCGCATGACCGCGAGTTCCTCGACAACGTGGCTACGCACACCCTGCACCTGCACAGTGGCACCGCCAAGCTCTACCCGGGTGGTTACACCGACTTCGAGCGCCAGCGTGCCGAGCACCTGCGCCAGCAGCAGATCACCCACGAGAAGGAACAGGCCGAGCGCGCGCATCTGCAGAGCTTCATCGACCGCTTCAAGGCGCAGGCCAGCAAAGCCACCCAGGCACAGAGCCGGATGAAGCGCCTGGCCAAGATGGCCGGCACCGAAGCGGTGCGCGCCGAGCGCGAGTTCCGCATCGAGTTCTCGCCGCCGGCCAAGCTGCCGTTCTCGTTGATCCGCCTCAACGACGTGACCGCTGGCTACGGCCCGGACGCGGTAATCCTGGACAACGTCGGCTTCGGTCTGGAAGCCGGCCAGCGTGTCGGTCTGCTCGGCCCGAACGGCGCAGGCAAGACCACATTGGTGAAATCGCTGGTCGGTGACCTGGAGTTGCTGGCCGGTGACCGCATGGCCCACCCGGACCTGCAGATCGGTTACTTCGCCCAGCACACGGTGGAATCGCTGCACGCTGGCATGACGCCGATGGATCACTTCCGCGAGATCGCGCCGGACGGTGTGAACCAGTCGTTCCGCGATTTCCTCGGCAAGTGGAACTTCCCGGGTGATCGCGCGTTCGAGACCGTGGATGGTTTCTCCGGTGGCGAACGTGCACGTCTGGCACTGGCCTTGATCGCCTGGCAGCAGCCGAACGTGCTGCTGCTCGACGAACCGACCAACCACCTTGACCTGGAAATGCGAGAGGCCCTGGCCGAAGCGCTGTCGCTGTTTGAAGGCGCGATTGTGATGGTTTCGCATGACCGCCATCTGATCGGTCTGGTCTGCGATACGTTCTGGCGTGTCGCCGATGGCGTGGTCGAACCGTTTGCTGGTGACCTGGACGAGTACGCGCAGTGGCTGCGTACCCGTGCCAGCGCGCAGGGTGCTCGCACCAAGAGCGACCGCCAGGAAAAGCCTGCCGCCGCGCCGGTGGCGCAGGTTGCCCCGGCCAAGCCTGCCTCGAACAAGAAGCCGGTCAATCCGCACAAGCTGGAAGCGGCCGAGAAGAAGGTCGAGCAGCTGGGTGCATCGCTGGCTGAGGTGGATGCGCAGTTGGCCGATTCGGCCAACTATGCCGATGCCGCGAAGATGGCCAAGCTGGGCGGCGAGCGCGAAGTGCTGGCGCAGCAGCTGGAGCAGGCCGAGGCGGCGTGGATGGAGATGTTGGAGGACTGAGCCCGGGCTCGGTCTTGCTTGTGGGAGCGGCGTAAGCCGCGAAGCTGGCAATGCCTGAAATGCCAATGTAGAGCCGAGCCATGCTCGGCTGAGGCTTTATCGGTGACGCTCCTGCCGAGCATGGCTCGGCACTACAGGTGATGCGCTTGCCGAGCATGGCTCGGCACTACAGGTGATGCGCTTGCCGAGCATGGCTCGGCACTACAGGTGATGCGCTTGCCGAGCATGGCTCGGCACTACAGGTCCAATTGTCCCTGCGCCTGCAGCCACTGCCGGAAGCGTCGCAGCGGTTCGCGCTCCTGCCGGGAGCGCAATCGCGTCAGCCAATACCTGCCCAACGACAAGGTCTGCGCGAAGGGCTGCAACAACCGGCCTTCGGCCAGATCCTGCTCGAACATGCGCAGCGGCAGCAGCGCCACGCCAGCACCCGCAGCTGCAGCGCTGGCCAAAGTGAGTGACGAATCAAACACCGTGCCGCGTGCTTCCACGCCGTTGACGCCAGCCAGCTGCAACCAGCGCGGCCATTCGTCGTTGCGATAGGAACGCAGCAACGGCACGCTGCCAAGATCACGCGGCTGCCGCAGTTTCCGCGCCACCGCCGGCGCGCACAGTGGCGCGAACGGGGTATCGACGATGGGCGTGCAGTCCTGTCCCTGCCAGTCGCCATCGCCAAACCGGATTGCCAGATCCAGGCCTTCGCCGGCCAGATCGATGCGGTTGTTGTGGGTCTGCACGCGCAGTTCGATATCCGGATGTACCGCCTCGAATTCCGGCAGGCGCGGCAACAGCCAGCCGGTGGCAAACGTGCCGACCACGCCCACGGTCAGAACCTCGCGGAAACGCCCGCCAGTGAAGCGGTCAAGCGCGATCGCGATGCGGTCGAAACTCTCGGTCAGCACCGGATACAGCGCCGCACCTTCGTCGGTCAGGGCCACCCCGCGCGGCAGCCGATGGAACAGGCTGACCTGCAGGCGATCCTCCAGACCGCGGATCTGGTGACTCAAGGCTGCCTGACTGACGCAAAGCTCCAATGCGGCACGGGTGAAGTTCAAATGGCGGGCGGCGGCCTCGAAGGCACGCAGGGCGTTGAGCGGCAGCTGGGGTCGGATCATGGTGCAGTCATGACGAAACTTGATGGTCAACTGCATTATTCAGCGTCTGACGGCCGAAATCCCATCGAATATACAAATTTAACTAATGGCTGGCGATGATTATTCGCGATGGTCGGCGGCGGTAGTGGTTGGCAATATCAGCCCGATCACGCCCAAGGAGAGTCTCAATGCTTGCTCGTCGTCAGTTCCTCACGCTTGGTGGTGCCGCCTTGGCCAGTGCATTCATCCCCACCGCATTGGCGCGTGCAGCTAGTGCCAATGCGACGCCAGCGCCGGCGGCAGTCAGTGACGCCGACTTCGTCGCACTTGAGAACACCAGCGGCGGCCGTCTGGGTGTCTGCCTCTGGAACCCGGCCAGCGGGGCCCGCTATGGGCATCGCATGGACGAGCGCTTTCCGATGTGCAGCACGGTCAAATTTCCGCTGTCTGCAGCGGTTCTGCACCGTGTCGATGCAGGCAAGTTGTCGCTGGACCAGCGTGTGCCGGTGCAGCAGGCCGACATCATCGACCACTCGCCGTTCACCGAACGCCACGTCGGCAAGGACATGAGCGTGCGTGACCTGTGCCGGGCGACGATGATCGTCAGCGACAACGCCGCGGCAAACCTGCTGCTGCCGCTGGTTGGCGGCCCCGCCGGGCTTACTGCATTCCTGCGTGAGCACGGCGACCGCGTCACCCTCAGTGCGCGCAACGAACCCGAGCTCAATCGTTTTGCGGCGGGCGACCCGCGCGACACCACCAGTCCGGCTGCGATGGCCGGCAATCTGCAGCGCTTCCTGCTCGGTGATGTGCTCAAAGAAGCGTCGCGACAACAGTTGGCCGACTGGCTGATCGACAACCAGACCGGCGACGCACGCCTGCGCGCCGGCCTGCCGCAGGGCTGGCGGGTTGGTGACAAGACCGGCAGCAACGGTCGCGACACCACCAACGATATCGCGGTGCTATGGCCTTTGGCGGGTGGTACGCCATGGTTGCTGGTCAGCTACCTGCAGGGCTCTGCACTGGATGATGACGCCCGTAATGGCATCCTGCGCCAGGTAGGGGAGCTGGCCGGCGCCCGCCTGCGCTGACGACTTCGCCGTTGGCGCGGCGGTGACCGGTATGCGTGACCCCGCGCAACCGGTCCAAGGGAATTCGCGTCATGAGCAAGGAAGTAATCTATCTGTTGTTGATCTTCGCGCTGCTGGTCATCCCGCGCGCGCTGCAGCGTTTCAGCATCCCGGCACCGCTGACCTGCCTGGTATTTGGTATCGGCGCGATGCTGTGGCTGGGGGATGGATCGCACGATCCGGTGGTCAATCTGCTCGCCACCCTGGGCATCTCCTCACTGTTCCTGTTTGCCGGACTGGAAGTGGATCTGGCTGATCTGCGCAAAGGCATGTGGCCGCTGCTGACCCACCTGCTGATCCGCAGCGCCACCCTGACGGGCGTGGCCTGGTTGGCCTGGCATTACGCTGGCCTGCCGTGGCAGGCAGCGGCCCTGCTGGCGCTGGCGCTGCTCACACCTTCCACCGGTTTCATCATGGATTCGCTGTCCCAGCTTGGGCTGGATGACGCCGAGCGCTTCTGGGTGAGCAGCAAGGCCATTGCCGGCGAGCTGCTGGCGCTGGCTGCCTTGTTCGTGGTGTTGCAGGCCGGTGATCCAATGCATATGGCACTGTCGAGCCTGGCACTGGTCGCGATGATGGTGGGCTTGCCGTTGCTGTTCATCGGTCTTGGCCGCTGGGTGGCACCGCATGCACCGGGCTCGGAGTTTTCGCTGCTGGTGATGGTCGGCATGCTGGCTGCCTACATCACCTATGCATTGGGCGTGTACTACCTGGTGGGCGCGTTCATCGCTGGCCTGGTCGCGCGCCTGCTGCAGCAGCGCATGCCATCGCTGGCCTCGCATGAAAACCTGCACGCCCTGCGCCTGTTCGCATCGTTCTTCGTGCCGTTCTACTTCTTCAACTCGGGTACCAAGGTGCCAGCGGAAGCCTTGAGCTTCGAAGCGCTGGGCCTGGGCCTGCTGATCACCCTGGTGGTGCTGCCGCTGCGTATCGCGGTGATCTGGCTGCAGCGGAGAGTGCTGTTCGGCGAGAGCTTCCGCACCAGCCTGCGGGTGGCGCTGGCCTTGTCGCCGACCTTGATTTTCACCCTGGTGCTGGCGGCGATCATGCGCGAACGTTTTGCGATCTCGCCGGTGCTGTTTGGCGCGCTGCTGCTATATGCGGCGCTGACGACGCTGCTGCCATCGCTGGTGTTCCGCCGACCGCTGGATGTGGATCCATTGAGCAACGAGAGTCCGGAGCCGGTGGATGCCCTGGTCGTAAGAGAACAGGCGGTTGATGCAGGTAGTCAGCCTGCGTCCTCTTCCTCTGTACCCGACTCTTACGTACCGCAGCGTTGAGTGGCGCTTATCATCCCCTGAATCGACATGGCCTCGCTTCGGAGCAGGCATGCGGCAAAGGGGATAGGCGTGGATCGGGAAAACTGGCAGCAGGTACGCGAGCTGTTTGATGCGGTGTGCGAGCTTGAACCGTGGCAATGGCGGACCGAGCTGGCACGACTCAGTGCCGATCCGCAGGTTATTGCCGAGACGCTGGAATTGCTGGAGTCGCAGACCTCCGATCTGGGCCATGCGCGTGAGCCGATGGAACAGCTCTTTGCCGCTGCCGTGCCAACGGAATTGAACATTGGCGATGTGATCGGCCCGTGGCGGCTGTGTGAGCGCCTGGCCAGTGGAGGCATGGGCATCGTGTTCCGCGCCGAGCGCGCTGATGGGCTGTATGCGCAGGAAGTGGCGATCAAGTTCCTGCAGGGTCGGCCCGGCGCACGCGTTGCCGAGCGGCTGGCGGCCGAACGGCGCATCCTCGCCAGCCTGCTGCACCCGAATATCGCGCGCCTGTACGATGGCGGAACCACGCCGGCAGGGCATCCGTATCTGGTAATGGAGTACGTGCGTGGTGAGCCGCTGGATGTGTATTGCACGCACCGGAAACTCGATCTTCGGCAACGCCTGCAGTTGTTCCTGAAGGTCTGCAATGCGGTGCAGGCTGCGCATGCAAAACTGGTACTGCATTGCGACCTGAAGCCCTCCAATATCCTGGTGCGCGAGGATGGCGAGCCGGTGCTGCTGGACTTCGGTGTGTCGCGGCTGCTGGATGACGCGAGCAGCGAAGCGGCGGCGCAGTTCTTCACCCCGGCCTATGCCGCACCGGAGCTGCAGGCAGGGCAGGTAAGCGGGGTGTCCAGTGATGTGTTCGGTCTGGCTGCCGTGCTCGGGGAACTGCTGGCAGGCAAGGGCGGACGCCGCGGTAGTGCCGAGGCTGGCAAGGCAGTGGCCGCGCCAAGCCTGCGCGCTGGCGCCGATTGCTCATGGCGGCGCGCCTTGCGTGGCGATATCGATGCGATCGTGGTGCGCGCCGGTGCGCTGGTGCCGGAGCAGCGCTATCCCTCGGTGGAGGCGATGGCGGGCGACCTGCGGAACCATCTGCAGCATCGGCCGGTGCAGGCACGCAACGGTGGGCGCCTGTACCGCGGAGGCCGCTGGTTGCAGCGTAACTGGAAGGGCGCTGGCATGTTGCTGGCGATGTTGCTGCTGGCTGCATGGTTCGTCTGGCGGCTGGAACAGGCCCGTGCGCAGGCCCAGCAGGAAGCACGGGTCGCCCAGGAAGTCAGTGATTTCCTGGTGTCTGCGTTCGACGCAGCCAACCCGCGCAAGGGCGAGCTGCGCGGCAGCAACGAGGTCACCGCGCGCGAGGTGCTGGAGGCCAGTCGCGCACGTATCGATCAGCAGCGGTGGAGCTCGTCGTTGGTCAAGGCGCGGCTGCAGTCGGTATTGGCGCAGGCCTTCCAGAATGTTGGCGAAACCAGCTCCGCCGAAGCCTTGTACCTTGCATCGATTCCGGTACTGCAGGCAGCAGGTGCAGGCAGTCGCGACATCACTGCGGTGTCGCTCAATGAGCTGTCGACCTTGTTGGCCAATGCACAGCGCGGCAAGGAATCCGAACAGTTCGCCCGCCAGTCATTGGCCTTGCAGTCGCCACAGCCTCCGCTGGTGCGGCAGGCGCAGGCGTACAACTCGCTGGGTCTGGCGTTGAATGCGCAGCGGCGCTTCGATGAAGCGGCACAGGCCTACGATCAGGCACTGGCCATCCATCTGACCCTGCACAGCGGGCCGTTGCGCGTAGCCACCGTTACCCAGAACAAGGCGCTGATGTACATCGAGAAGGGCGACTACGTGCTGGCCGAGCAGATGTCGCGGCAGGCCGGGGAACTACGTCGGCCGTGGGGTACGCGGACTTCTGAATGGTGGAGCGGGCAGTTCGCGCTGATGCGCGCCATCGCTGCGCAGGGCCGCTACCAGGAGGCGCTGGCCGCAAGTGATGAGGTGCTGGAACTGGCGCTGCATCTGTTTGGCGCGGCCAACAGCAATGTCGCAGTGATTTACAACGAACGTGGTGGCCTGCAGCAGGATCTGGGCAACTACGCCGAGGCGGTGCTTGAGTACCGCAAGGCCCTGGATCAATACACGCGCCTAGGCGAGGCGCAGACCATGGATGCCGCGGTTACCCAGAACAACCTGGCCGGGCTGGAGCAGGTACGTGGTGACGCCGCGGCTGCCCGCGCGTTGTTCGAGAGCAGCCTGCAGATCCGGCGTGCGGCGCTGGGCAATGACGCATCGCAGGTATGGGTGGTGGAGGCCAACCTGGCCCGCTTGTTGATTGAAGAAGGCGATCTGCAGCAGGCGCAGCCATTGATCGCACATGCCCGCGCCGGTTGGGCCGGGCAGGTTGCGCCCGGGTATTGGCGACGCCAACTGGCGGAAGCAACCTGGGCGCAGCTGCAGGTTGCCCAGGGTGATCTGGCTGCTGCCGATCAGGCCTTGGCGACCATCAAGCAACACCTGCAGGACAACGACATCCGCGTCCAGCGCCGCTATCTTGCGGTGCTGGCGCAGCGCCAACGCAGGGCCGGCGATGACGCGGCAGCGGCGCAGACGCTGCAGGAACTGGTCGGCGTGTACGCAAGCGGGGTTGGCGAAGATTCGGTGGAGACTGCCCGGCAACGCATTGCCTATGCCGATGCGCTGGCGGCAGCAGGTCAGTGCGATCAGGCCCGGGCGGCGCTGCGCAAGGCGATGCCGGCAGTGCAGCAACAGCTGCTGCCGGGTAACCGCCTGCGTCAGCGGGCGCAGGTGCTGCTGGCAGGGGCGGACTGTGGCGCGGTCGCTGGCGCCCAAACTGTCGCTATGCCGAAGCAATGATCGGCATGCTTGCCTTGGCGCCGGCTGCGGAGTCCAGCTGACGGGCTTGCCGGCACCGGTCGCAGCGGCTAGGGTCGGGGCATGACCAAGAAACCTCTTCAAGTTTTGCCTTGGATGCTGCTGGCCGCCGCATTCCAGTCTGTCCCGACCACAGCGCTCGCCGCCGAGCCAGCGGACCAGTTCATGGCCGCGGTCGCCAGTCATTGCGGACAGGCGTTTGCCGGGCGCGTGATCACCAATACGCCGGCTTCGGCCACGCCGGACCCGTTCGACGGCAAGCAGCTGGTGATGCATGTGCGCGGTTGCGATGCGCCCACACAGGAGCTGCGGGTGCCGTTCCATGTGGGTGAGGATCGCTCACGCACATGGGTATTGACCCGTAGCGCCGCCGGCGTGCGGCTGAAACATGATCATCGCCATGCCGACGGCAGTCCGGATGCGGTGACCATGTATGGCGGCGATACCGCAGCCGCAGGCAGTGCCAAGCGCCAGCAGTTCCCGGTCGATGCGGAGTCGGTGGCGATGTTCACCGCGCAGGCGATGACCGCATCGAACAAGAACAGCTGGGCGATGGAGATAGAGCCGGGCAAACGCTTTCTCTATGAGCTGTCGCGGCCGGACGGGCGTCTGTTCCAGGTCGAGTTCGACCTGGGCAAGCCGATCACGCTTCCGCCGCCGCCATGGGGTGACGACGCCGGCGCGGAAGGCGCCTGAGCATGCAAACGCGAAGGGCGCCTGGTCGGGCGCCCTTTGCATGTCACGGTGGTGCAGGTATCAGCGCCCGCTGAAGCGGGCGCGGCAACCGCCGTTCACCCAGATGCTGTTGCCGTTGTAGCCCCAGTTGCGGCCTTCCACACAGCGCGTGTCGGAGGTCTGTTGGACGATGACCGGTCGCCCCTGGCGACGGTCCCATGCGCAGGTGTTCAAGCGATTGCTGTTGCTGTGGCAGTCCACGAAGTAATTGTTGCCACCCCAGCCACCACCCCAGCCGCCACCGCCACCGCCGCGACCTTCGGCGAACTCGCCGCGGCAACCACCGTTGACCCAGACCGTACCGTTGCTGCTGCCCCAGTTGCGGCCTTCGGTGCAGCGCGTATCGGAGATCTGCCTTACCAGCACCGCGCTGCGCCAGCCGGTGTTGCAGACCACATGCCGGTTGCTGTTGCTGTCGCAGCGGATGGTCTGGTTGCCATTACCGTTGCCCGGGCCGCCACCCCAGCCACCACCACCGCCTCGGCCTTCGGCAAACTCGGCACGGCAGCCGCCGCTGACCCAGACGCTGCCGTTGTTGCTGCCCCAGTTGCGGCCTTCCGTGCAGCGGGTATCGGAGACCTGGCGCACCAGTACCGCGCTGCGCCAGCCGGTATTGCAGACCTGTTGGCGGTTGCTGTTGCTGTCGCAGCGGATGGTGCGGTTGCCGTTGTTGTTACCCGGGCCGCCGCCCCAGCCACCGCCGCCGCGGCCCTCGGCAAACTCGGCGCGGCAACCGCCGTTGACCCAGACGCTGCCGTTGTTGCTGCCCCAGTTTCGGCCTTCGACGCAGCGCGTATCGGAAACCTGGCGGACCAGTACCGCGCTGCGCCAGCCGGTATTACAGACCTGCTGGCGGCTGCCGTTGCTGTCGCAGCGGATGGTGCCGCTCTGGCCGCCCGGGAAGCCGGATTGGGCCGAAGCAGGGGACGGGCTCATGGCCAGCCCCAGCAGGGCAGCCAGGCCAGCGAGCAGAAGAGGACGGTTCATGGCGGCTTCCCTGTTCAGGTTGAGTGGCCGAACTATAGGCGCAGGGCCACTTAAGGCCGCGTGACTGATCGCCGGATTTGCTCCTGCACCCGCTGAGCGCCAAAATACGGGGCTACCCGGCACCGTTTCGTGCCGGGCCCCCTGCGGAGCTTTCCATGCGTACCCATTTCTGCGGCCTGGTCGACGAGACCCTGATCGGCCAAACCGTGACCCTCGCCGGCTGGACCGACGTTGCCCGTAACCTCGGCGGCGTCTGCTTCATCGATCTGCGCGACCACGAAGGCATCGTCCAGGTCACCGTTGAGCCGGACAACGCCGAAGTGTTCGCCGTCGCCGCCAGCCTCGGTTACGAGGACGTGTTGCAGGTCGAAGGCGTGGTGCGCGCGCGTCATGCGATCAACGACAAGATCCGCAGCGGCAAGGTGGAAGTGATCGCCACCCGCATCAGCATCCTCAACAAGGCTGCGCCGCTGCCCTTCCACGCGCACGAGAACCCGGGCGAGGAAACCCGCCTGAAGTACCGTTACCTGGACCTGCGTCGCCCGGAAATGCAGCGCATGCAGCGCACCCGCATCAAGCTGGTGCAGGCGCTGCGCCGCCATCTGGACGCGCGCAACTTCCAGGACATCGAAACCCCGATCCTGACCAAGGCCACGCCGGAAGGCGCACGCGACTTCCTGGTGCCGGCACGCATGCACCCGGGCGAGTTCTACGCCCTGCCGCAGAGCCCGCAGCTGTTCAAGCAGATCCTGATGGTGGCCGGCTTCGACCGCTACTACCAGATCGCCCGCTGCTTCCGTGACGAGGCCCTGCGTGCAGACCGCCAGTTGGAATTCACCCAGCTGGACATGGAGTTCGCCTTCGTGCGCGAGCGCGACGTGCAGGACTTCGTCGAGGACATGATCCGCTCGATCTTCAAGGAAGTGGTCGACGTCGATCTCGACGCCAGCTTCCCGCGCATGACCTGGGCCGAGGCGATGCGTCGCTACGGTTCGGACAAGCCGGACCTGCGCATCGCGCTGGAACTGGTGGACGTGGCCGAGCTGGTCAAGACCAGCGAGTTCCCGGTGTTCACCGCTGCTGCCAATGACGCCGACGGCCGCGTGGCTGCGCTGCGCATCCCGGGTGGTGCCAGCCTCAGCCGCAAGCAGATCGACGAGTACGCCGCCCATGCCGCCAAGTACGGCGCCAAGGGTCTGGCTTACATCAAGATCGCCGAGAACGGTGAGATCAGCTCGCCGATCCAGAAGTTCTTCGCCGAAGACGCCTTCGCTGCCCTGCTCAAGCAGGTCGGTGCCGGCAATGGCGACATCGTGTTCTTCGGTGCCGGCGGCTACAACAAGGTCTCCGACTTCATGGGCGCGCTGCGCCTGAAGGCCGGCAAGGACTTCGGTCTGGTCGCCGACGGCTGGGCACCGCTGTGGGTCACCGACTTCCCGATGTTCGAGTGGGACGAGGAAGAGCAGCGCTATGTCGCCCTGCATCACCCCTTCACCGCGCCGGCGGTGGACGATGTGGCCGAGCTGCGCGCGCATGCCAAGACTGCGGTTTCGCGTGGTTATGACATGGTCCTCAACGGCAACGAGATTGGCGGTGGTTCGATCCGTATCCATCGCCCGGAAATGCAGAGCGCGGTGTTCGAGCTGCTCGGCATCGGTGCCGAAGAGGCGCGCGCCAAGTTCGGCTTCCTGCTGGACGCACTGAACTTCGGCGCACCGCCGCACGGTGGTATCGCCTTCGGTATCGATCGTATCGCCGCGCTGATGGCCGGTACCGAGTCCATCCGCGACGTGATTCCGTTCCCGAAGACCACCGGCGCACAGTGCCTGATGACCGACGCGCCGTCGCCGATCGCCGACGCGCAGCTGGCCGAAGTGCACGTGCAGGTGCGTCCGCGCGCCGACAAGGCCTGAGCCTTGTCCGCTGACGCCAGCATCCGTCGCGCGACGCCCGATGATGCTGGCGTGCTGTGCACGCTGGCCGAACGTACCTTCGTGGAGACGTTCGGCCATCTGTATCCGCCGCAGGACCTGGCCGACTACCTGGCCACGGCCTATCCGCCCGAACTGCAGCGGCAACAGCTGCAATCCGGTGATTACGCGGCATGGCTGCTGGAAGTGGCAGGCGAGGTCGTTGGCTTCGCGTTTGCCGGTCCCTGCGGTTTACCGCACGCGGATGCCAGCGCGACCGACGGCGAGCTGAAACGCCTGTACGTGCTGAGCCAGTACCAAGGCGGCGGTCGTGGTGGATTATTGTTCGACGCGGCCCTGCAGTGGCTGCAGGCACCGGGGCGTACGCTGTGGATTGGCGTGTGGTCTGAGAATTTTGGCGCGCAGCGTTTCTATGCGCGGCATGGCTTCGAGAAGGTTGGCGCCTATGAGTTCCCGGTCGGCACGGTGCGTGACAATGAGTTCATTCTGCGGCGGCTTGCTGGTTGATTGACAGCTGGTCGCTGTTGAGCTGTCGCATTGCAGCGCAAGTGTCTTGCCGAGCATGGCTCGGCACTACAGTTGTGTGCCTGTACTTGTAACCCTCCTTGCATGCATCAAAGTGTGCGCTGCATCGCTGTGGCCATGCTTGGCCGCTGCGTCTACACAGGAAAGGGGCTGGTTTGCGTGTGCAAGCGCGCGCGGCCTCCTGAACAACGGACCTGATAGCTGAGCCTTGTTGCTGCGGCCAGGGTGCGGAATGCAAGGGCGTGGGTACGGACGGCGAGACTGGCGTTGCAAGCAGTTGCCGGCAAGGCGAAGCAAACATGAGAAAGCATTTTGACGAGGCTCAGGTGATCGGCTTCCTGCGCGAGCTGGATGCCGGCCAAACCCTGCAGGAGCTGTGCAGGAAGCATGGCATCAGTGAGGCATCGCACGTGCTGTTGCGGCGCATCTGCGCTGGTCTGCGCGCACCTCATGCAAGCCACCTGCGGCGGCTGCAGGTGGAGAACCAACGGCTCAAGGCTTTGTTGCGGTTGCAGATGCTGGAGCGCGAGCGGATCAGGCAGGCCCTGCGCGAGCAGCTATGAGCTGCTGACCCGCGCCACGGCGATGGCCGGGCGCGCGTTGATCAGCGGCTGAGCTCGGTCTCGCCAGCCGCGTTGGTATGCGCCGAGACCTTGTGCAGCGCAGCCAGTGCCTCGACGAAACCGGCGCTGTCATTGCTGCGGAACACGCCGGAAACGCGCAGTTCCCCCAGTGCTGCATCGCGGATCCGCAGCGGGCTGCCACCATAGCGGTTGAATTCTTCGACAGCGGTGCGCAAGGGCAGGTCTTCAAATACCAGCTGGCCGTTCATCCAGGCTGGCGCGTTGCCACCTTGGAAGTCTTGTACTTGTGGCGCCATGCCGGTGGCCATGTGCGCGCGTTGCCCCGGACTGAGCGTGGCTACAGCCGCGGCGTTGTCGTCAGCTGCGGCAGCACGGAGCTGTACCTTGCCTTCGAACAGGGTTACATCCAGGCCATTGTCGAGGCGATACACCTCGAACTGGGTGCCGACCGCGCGAACGCTGCCCTGCGCGGTATCCACAGTCAGTGGGCGTGCGCTGTCATGTGCGACCTTGAAGAATGCACGGCCCTGGTCGAGGCGGATGCGGCGTTGCTGGTCGCTGTAGCGCACACGCAGCGTGGTGTCGGTATCAAGCTCGACTTCAGTGCCATCGGCTAGGGTGATGCTGCGTTGCTCGCCGACCGCGCTGGCGTAGCGCTGTTCGCTCACCGCTGCTGGCGCCAGCAGCCGCCAGCCGATGACCACGGCAGTGATTGCTGCTGCGCACGCGGCCAACCATCGCAGGCGTCGCGGCCGATGCTGCGATTGCGGCTTGGGGTGTTCGGCGAGTACGGGAACTGAAGCCAGGCGCTGGTTGATCTCCGGTGCGGATGAGAAGTCGGCTAGCGTCGACCACATGCGCTCGATTCGTTCATAGGCGAGCCGATGCGCAGGGTCGCCATCCAGCCATGCCTGGTGCTCAGCCTGTTCCTGCTCGCTCAGATCATCAGCGTGCTGGCGTGCGAACCATGTCGCGGCCTGGGTGCGGACCGGATCAGCGTCTTCAACGACTTCCAGCTTGGTTTCTTTCATGGTTGCTCCAGCCGCGTGCCGAAGTGGAGCAGGGCACGCATCATTTGTTTTTCGACCGCACTGACGCTGATGCCCAGCTGGCTGGCTATCGCGCCGTAAGTCAGGCCTTCGTAGCGATGCAGCAGGAATACCTGCTGGCAGCGCGGTGGCAGGTCGTCGAGAACCCTGAGGAAGGTCTGCAGGCGTTCGCGGTCCTGATAGACGCGCTCACCGCTTACCGTTTCGGTTGGCCAGCCCTCTGCGGTCTCATCGATGGGTACATGCTGGCCAACGTGGCGGGTACGGTCGCGACGAAAACGATCGCGCAGCAGGTTGCCGGCTATCGTCATCAAATACGCTTCGACGTTGTTGACTTTGTTGGCCTGCGGATCGCGCATCATCCGTACCAGGGTTTCCTGGGTGAGATCTTCCGCATCCTCAACCGTGCCCAGGTGGTTCCTGAAGTAGCGCATCAAGCGTGGGCGGTACTGTTGCGCCATGGCGCCAGCGTCCCGAAGGTTGTCGGGTGGTGGCTGAACGGGCGGCAGGGCTGCGGTCATTGGCAGGCGTTGACAGTCTGAGGCGACACGCGCAGCTTGAGGCAGTGCCAGTGATTCTGCCAGATGAGGGATTTCGCCGGCGCTGCGTCTGTACAGGGGGTTGAGGGCGTGGTGTCAGCCGGAATGTCACTGGAGAAGGGATGATCGCCAGCGCAGGCAGATACAAACAGCGGACCAGGTACGGCGGGGCGTTCCGGTCGTGGCTGTTGCTGTTGCTTGTAGCGCTGGCTGTTCCGGGCTGGGCACGGGACAGTGCCGCGACGCGCGGCTATGAGCAGCCACGGCAGCCGCTGCAGCAGGCGCTGGCCAGGATGGCTGCGGATTCCGGTCTGCAGATCTTGATGGCGCCGCAGATGCTGCGCGGCAAGACCGCGCCGGCCTTGAGTGGACGCTACAGTGTCGCCCAGGCCCTGCAGCAGCTGCTGGCAGGCAGTGGCCTGAGCTACCGGCTGACCGGCAGCGGCGTCATCACCATTGTCGAAGTGACGCAGCCATTGCCTGTCGTAGTGCCGGCCCCCACACGAGCACATGTGATGCCTGTTGTGGAAAGCTCGTTGCCATCACTGCACGTCACCGGCTCGCGCATACGCCGCAGTGAATTCGAAGGTGCAGCACCTGTCACTGTCATCACTGCCGAGCAGATGCAGCGCGATGGATACATGACCCTGTCCGAAGCCTTGGCCACCAATGGCATGATTGACTACGGCACAGAGTCGCAAGCTGCGCAGGGGCGCTTTTCCGCCAACGCGCAGCCGCTGAATCAGCGCGGGCTTGGCCCTGGCCGGGTGCTGATCCTCGTCGACGGCCGGCGTGTGCCGGATTATCCGTTTCCGTCCAATGGGCGCAGCAATTTCCAAAGCCTGGGCAGTATTCCGCTGGGGAGCGTGGACCGGGTTGAGCTGATGATTGGGGGCGCGTCGGCCATCTATGGTGCTGATGCAATCGGCGGGGTGATCAATATCCTGTTGAAGCGACCGCGCAGTGGCTCGCAGGTAAAACTGCGCACGGGTACAAGTACGCAAGGCGGTGCTGATCGGGTGGACCTGCAATGGTCGGGCGGGCATGGTGCCGATGCGTGGGGGGTGAGTTACGGTCTGCAGTATTCGCACCGGGAGCTGTTGCAGGGGTCACAGCGTGACCTGCAGCGACCGCGTCTGGGCGCTGCGCAGACACAGCCCGAGTTGGGTCTTGGCCTGCTGCGCGGTGGTGCGGGAAACGGTGCGCTGCTGCCGATGCCAGCGGATGTGTGCCGGCGCTGGAACGGCGAGTTTGTTGATTGGGGCTACCGCAGCGCACTGCCGTCAGACGGTATGCAGGGCGCTGGCTGCGGCACATGGCGTAACGCAGGCTATCCCTCTTTGGCAGATGGTGTACAGGAGCTATCTGGTCAGCTGCAGGCGGAGTGGAATCTGTCGCCGAGCACGCAGGCATGGGCGACGCTGCAGGTATGGCAGGCACGCAGCGAGTTGGCACCCGGGCTGGAAACAATCACCGGGCCGCACTCGCGCACGGCGGGCAGGGTGAATGAGATTTATGATCCGCAATTGGGATACATCGCGCCGCGGCGGCTGCTGACGCCGCAGGAAGTCGGTGGGCTCAGTACCGCCAATGATCATTACCGCGAGCGGATGTGGGATCTGGCGTTGGGCCTGCGCGGGCAGTATGGCGGGCGCTTGGATTGGAGTCTGACCACGGGCCGCTCGGACTACCTGGTGCAGCGCGACCAGCGCCGCCTGCTGGGTGACCAGGTCAACGCTTTTTTCTTCGGCGCACCGCTGGGTATGACCGCTGACGGCATCATCATCCAGCCGCTGGACCTGCAGCACTGGTATCGGCCAATAACATCGCAGGAATATGCGTCCATGTCGGGCATCGTGCATTACGACGCGCAGACATGGGTGGATAGCGCCTCCTACGTGGTTTCCGGCAGTCTTTTTGATCTGCCTGCAGGTCCGCTCGGTATGGCGGTGGTGTTGGAGGCTAGTCGCCAGCGCTACCAGTTGCAGAACACCCCATCGCTGCTACCGCTGCGGATGGAGGTGTACAACATGACCGGCAGCGTTGGTGGTGGCCGGCGTGATCGTTACGCAGCGGGCGCCGAGTTGAGCGTTCCGCTGGCCTCCACGCTCAAGCTCAGCCTGGCTGGTCGGCTGGACGACTATGACGATGCAACCGAGCTCGATATTGCCCGCACCTGGAATGCTGGTTTGGAGTGGCGGCCCAGCTCGCGGTTGCTGCTGCGCGCCAGCCATGCCACCAGCTTCAAGGCCCCCGACATGCATTGGGTTTTCAGCGATGGTGGCGGCAGTTTCGGTTCGGCGGTGGATGCCACCCGTTGCATCAATGCTGGTGCCAATCCTCGCTGTGACAACTATGTCACTGAGTTCCTGACCTGGACATACCGGAATCCGGAGCTGGGTGCGGAGACCGGTAGCTCCACCACGGCCGGCCTGGTGTGGGACGCGGGTGAAGCGCTGTCGATGAGCGTGGATTACTGGGACATAAGCAACAAGGGTGGTATCGGCCGGATTTCGCCGGCGCAACTTCTGCGCGATGAGGCCGAGTGTGTCACCGGTCGGCGCCTGGACGGTAGCCCCGCGGAGGTGGATCTGCGGGGTTGGCAGTGCCGTATGGCGCGAGCACGGGTGCAGCGCAGCGACGCGACGGGCACTGGCCGGATTCTGATGGTCGAATCGATGGCGGCCAATCAGTCCGAGCAACGCATCCGGGGGGTCGATGCGGTGCTCGATTGGCGCCGCATCACCCGCTTCGGAAGTTTCAATCTGCACACGGCCTGGTCGCATACCTTCTGGGGCGAGCGGCGAGTCCGTTCGCCGGGTACCTTGCATGACCAGTGGCGCGATGCTCAGTGGGCCATGGGCGAGAATCTGGCATTTCGCAGCAACCTCCGCACCAGTCTTGGCTGGCAGGGAAGCCAGGGATGGTCGGCGAACCTTGCCGGCACCCGTTATGGACGCTTGGCGCGGGTCGATGGCCAGGGCTGGATCGCCCCGCTATGGTTGTGGAATGCCAACCTGGGCAAGCGTGTGAGCGAGCGCGCGACGGTGACCGTGTTCATCAGCAACCTGTTCGATTCAGCGCCACCGCGTGACGGCAGCAATGACGAGTTCCCGTATTACTACGACGAGGTCTACAGCGCGATGGGGCGGCAGTTGGCCCTGCAGCTGGATTACAACTTCGACTAAAGGCGTTGTCGCCGCCCGTTGTGGCGGGCAAGGCGGATGGCGGAAACTGCACGCATGGCATTGCAGAATTCTCCGCGTCCCCGTGTTTTGATACTGCACGGTATCTGGAACACCCGCTCCTGGCTGCTGCCGCTGGCATGGCGCCTGCGCACGCAGGGCTTTGTGGTGGATACGTTTGGTTATGCCAGCGTGTTCGGCGGTCCGGAGCAGGCAGTGCCACAGCTGGTGCAGCGGCTGCGCGCGCACGGCCCGGTATCCTTGGTCGGGCACAGCCTGGGTGGTCTGGTCGCGTTGGAGGCATTGCGGCAGGCGCCGGGGCTGGAGGTACCGCGCGTGGTCTGTCTGGGTTCGCCGCTGCGAGGCAGTGGCACCGCCCGTTCGATGGCCGAACATGGCTGGTTGGCGGCCTTGGGGCGTAGCGGTGACCTGCTGCTGCATGGCTTGCCCGACTGGCAGGGACAGGCCGAGGTTGGGCTGATTGCCGGTTCTGTCGCGCATGGGCTGGGCGCGATGATGGGTGCGCTGGAAGGTGAATCCGATGGCACTGTAGGCCTGGCCGAGACGCGTCTGCCGGGCCTGGCCGACCATTGCGTGGTGCCGGTCAGCCACAGCGGGCTGGTGCTGTCGCCGGAGGTGGCCACGCTGACCGCCGGCTTCCTGCGCCAGGGGCGCTTCCCGACGGTTGCCGCCGCAACCGGCTGATGACGGGGGCTGGGCGGGGGATCAGGTAGAATCACCGTCCTGTTCCTGACAGATGTACGGTATTCCCATGGGTCGAGGTCCTTCCATCGAAGGCCGCAAAAACGCGAATGACGCGAAGCGCGGCAAGATTTTCACCAAAATCATCCGGGAGATCAGCGTTGCTGCCCGTGGTGGCGGAGGCGACCCAAACAACAACCCACGTCTGCGCACCGCGATGGACAAGGCCCTGAGCGCGAACATGACCAAGGATGTCATCGAGCGCGCGATCAAGAAGGCCACCGGTGAGCTGGAAGGCGTCGAGTACGAAGAAGTGCGTTACGAGGGCTATGCCCCGGGCGGCATCGCCGTGATCGTCGACTGCCTGACCGACAACCGCGTGCGCACCGTGGCCGACGTACGTCATGCTTTCAGCAAGTGCGGTGGCAACATGGGCACCGAAGGCTCGGTGTCGTTCATGTTCAAGCGGCTCGGCGTGCTGAGCTTTGCACCGGGTGCGGATGAAGAGGCCATCACCGAGGCGGCGATCGAGGCCGGTGCCGACGATATCGCGGTCTATCCGGAAGATGGTTCGATCGATGTCATCACCGCACCGGAGGCATTCCAGTCGGTGAAGGACGCGATGACAGCCGCCAAGCTGGTGCCGGACCACAGCGAAATCACCTTCCGTGCCGACAACGACGTCGCCGTCGATGCCGATACCGCCGTGCAGGTGAAGAAGCTGCTGGACATGCTAGAAGACCTGGACGATGTGCAGGACGTGTATTCCAACGTCGACCAGGCAGGCCTGGAGCGGGTCTGACGACCCGCCCGGTCCCACCGGGTGAGACGGCGTCCGGCCATGCTGGGCGCCGTTTTTTACTGATAGAGGCAGCATGACCCGCATCCTTGGTATTGATCCCGGCTCGCAGCGCACCGGCGTCGGCATCATCGACATCGACGCCAACGGCCGCGCCCGCCATGTTCACCACGCGCCACTGGTGCTGTTGGGGGCGGCGGATTTTCCACAGCGGCTGCGGCTGCTGGCGCACGGGCTGCATGCCTTGATCGAGGAATTCCAGCCGCAGGAAGTGGCGATCGAGAAGGTGTTCATGGCCAAGAATGCCGATTCGGCCTTGAAGCTGGGTCAGGCGCGCGGCGCGGCGGTGTGCGCGGTGGTGATGCGCGACCTGCCGGTCAGCGAATACGCCGCCACCGAGATCAAGCTGGCCGTGGTCGGTCGTGGTGGTGCGGAGAAACAGCAGGTGCAGCATATGGTGGGTTTGATGCTGAACCTGCAGGGCAAATTACAGGCAGACGCCGCCGATGCACTGGCGGTGGCCATTACGCATGCGCATGTCCGCGCCACGGCCAACCGGCTGGGAGTGGATGTGCGCCAGGCTTGGAGTCGGAAATGAGGTACTTGGCATGATCGGTCGCCTGCGCGGCATCCTGGCCTACAAGGCCCCGCCGTGGCTGGTGATCGACGTCAATGGCGTTGGTTATGAGCTGGAGGCGCCGATGAGCACCTTCTATGACCTGCCCGATGTGGGCCGCGAGATCATCCTGTTCACCCACTACGCGCAGAAGGAAGACAGCGTTTCGCTGTACGGCTTCCTGCGCGAGGGCGAGCGGCGGCTGTTCCGTGACGTGCAGAAGGTGACGGGTATCGGCGCCAAGATCGCGCTGGCGGTGCTGTCCGGGGCCAGCGTGGACGAGTTCGCGCGGCTGATCCAGACCGGCGATGTCACTGCGCTGACCCGGATCCCGGGTATAGGCAAGAAGACCGCTGAGCGGATGGTGGTCGAACTGCGCGACCGTGCAGCCAATTTCACCGGTGGCGGCGCCCCCATTGCCGGCCAGCTGGGCACCGATGCGGTGTCCGAGGCGACAGTGGCGTTGCAGCAACTGGGCTATAAACCGGCAGAGGCCGCCAAGATGGCGCGCGATGCCGGTGCCGAGGGCGATGATGTCGCCACGGTCATCCGTAAAGCGCTGCAGGCAGCGCTGCGTTAACCCTTTCGGCAGCATGACGCCAACCTGAGATCGCCATGTCCCACGCTCCTTCCACGTCTGATTCTTCTACTCAAGGCCATGGCCACGGTCACGGCGGCGCTGCCGGCGGCATGGCGCTGGTTGTCGGCGCCATTGGCGTGGTGTTCGGCGATATCGGTACCAGCCCGCTTTACACCTTGAAGGAAGCGTTCTCGCCGCATTACGGGCTCAACAGCGACCACGACACGGTGCTGGGCGTGCTGTCGCTGGCGTTCTGGGCCCTGAACATGGTGGTCACGCTCAAGTACGTGACCATCATCATGCGCGCCGACAACGACGGCGAGGGCGGCATCATGGCCTTGATGGCGCTGGCCCAGCGCACCCTGCGCAACGGTTCGCGCTCGGCCTATGTGGTCGGCATCCTCGGTATCTTCGGTGCCTCGCTGTTCTTCGGTGATGGCGTGATCACGCCTGCGATCTCGGTGTTGGGTGCAGTCGAAGGCCTGGAGGTCGCGGCGCCGGGGCTGGGCCACTTCGTGGTGCCGATCACCCTGGTGGTGCTGGCGGCGGTGTTCGCCGCGCAGCGCTTTGGTACCGAGAAGGTGGGCAAGGTGTTCGGCCCGGTGATGACCATCTGGTTCCTGTCGCTGGCTGCGATCGGCATCTGGAACGTGATCGCCGCACCGGAGGTGCTCAAGGCCTTCAACCCGCTATGGGCGGCACGCTTCTTCATGGAACATGGCTGGCACGGTGTCTTCATCCTCGGCGCGGTGGTGCTGGCAGTGACCGGTGGCGAGGCCTTGTATGCGGATATGGGCCACTTCGGTGCGCCGCCGATCCGCCATGCCTGGTACTTCTTCGTGCTGCCGTGCCTGGTGTTGAACTACCTGGGGCAGGGCGCACTGGTGCTGCAGCGCCCGGACGCGGTGGCCAATCCGTTCTTCGAGGCGGTGCCGGGCTGGGCGCTGATCCCGATGATCATCCTGGCCACAATGGCGGCGGTGATCGCCAGCCAGTCGGTGATCACCGGTGCATTCTCGGTCTCTCGTCAGGCCATGCAGCTGGGTTACATCCCGCGCATGCGCATCCTGCATACCTCGCACGACACCATCGGCCAGATCTATATCCCCGGCATCAACTGGGGCCTGGCGGTGATGGTGTTCGGTCTGGTGCTGGCCTTCCGCAGCTCCAGCAACCTGGCCGTGGCCTATGGCATCTCGGTGTCGGGCACGATGCTGATTGACACCTTGCTGCTGGCGCTGGTGGCGCGGGTGCTGTGGCCGCGTGCGCGCCACGCCATCATCGCCTTGTGCGTGGTCTTCCTCTTCATCGACCTGGGCTTCGTGATCGCCAATGGCGCCAAGCTGCTGCAGGGCGCCTGGTTCCCGCTGGTGCTGGGCCTGGTGCTGTTCACGATGATGCGCACCTGGCGGCGTGGCCGCGAGCTGCTGCGTGATGAGATCCGCAAGGACGGTATCCGTCTGGACACCTTCCTGCCGGGCCTGATGCTGGCTCCGCCAGTGCGGGTGCCGGGTACGGCGGTGTTCCTGACCGCCGACCCGACCGTGGTCCCGCATGCGCTGATGCACAACCTCAAGCACAACAAGGTGCTGCACGAGCGCAATGTGTTCCTGCATGTGGAAACCCTGCCGATGCCGTACGCGGCCGAGGGCCAGCGCCTGCGCATCGATTCGGTGGGCGATGAGTTCTACCGCGTCTACGTGCGCTACGGCTTCATGGAAACCCCGGATATTCCACTGGCGCTGATGCGTTCCTGCGACCATGGCGGCATCTATTTCGATCCGATGGATACCACCTTCTTCGCCAGCCGCGAGACCATCGTGGCCAGCGCCAACCGTGGTATGCCGATCTGGCGCGACAAGCTGTTCGCCTTCATGCATCGCAACGCGGCGCCTGCCACCGGCTTCTTCCGCATTCCGGGCAACCGGCTGGTGGAGCTGGGTGCGCAGGTGGAAATCTGATCGCATGCGACGTGCTTGGCGCATAATTGAGAAATGACTGACGACCGCATCATCGGCGCCGGCGCGACCCGCGAGGACGACGCCGCCGACGCCAGCATCCGCCCGCGCAGCCTGGCCGATTACCTCGGTCAGGCGCCGGTGCGTGAGCAGATGGATATCTATATCCAGGCCGCCAAGGCCCGCCGCGAGGCGCTGGACCATGTGCTGATCTTCGGCCCACCCGGGCTGGGCAAGACCACGCTGAGCCATGTGATCGCCAACGAGCTGGGCGTGGCGCTGCGCGTCACCTCTGGCCCGGTGATCGAAAAAGCCGGCGATCTGGCGGCATTGCTGACCAATCTGCAGCCGCATGACGTGTTGTTCATCGACGAAATCCATCGTCTTTCGCCGGTGGTCGAGGAAGTGTTGTACCCGGCGATGGAGGATTTCCAGATCGACATCATGATCGGCGACGGCCCGGCCGCACGTTCGATCAAGCTTGATCTGCCACCGTTTACCCTGATTGGTGCCACCACCCGTGCCGGCCTGCTGACCGCGCCCTTGCGCGACCGCTTCGGCATCGTGCAGCGGCTGGAGTTCTATTCGGCTGAGGAACTGACCCGCATCGTGCGGCGTTCGGCAGCCATCCTCGGCATCGATTGCAGTGCCGAAGGCGCCGGCGAGATCGCCCGCCGTTCGCGCGGCACCCCGCGTATCGCCAACCGCCTGCTGCGGCGCGTGCGCGATTACGCCCAGGTCAAGGCTGGCGGGCATATCGACCAGGATGTGGCGCAGGCCGCGATGCAGATGCTCAAGGTCGATCCGGAAGGTTTCGATGAGCTGGACCGACGCATGCTGCGCACTCTGGTGGAGTATTTCGATGGCGGCCCGGTCGGGGTCGAGTCGATGGCGGCGGCCCTCTCCGAAGAGCGTGGCACCCTGGAAGACGTGGTCGAGCCCTTCCTGATCCAGCAGGGCTTCCTGGTGCGTACCGCCCGCGGGCGCATGGCCACCAACAAGGCCTACCGCCATCTGGGCCTCAAACCCAAGGCTGCACCGGCTCCGGTGGACCTGTTCGCGGAGCAACGCGATGACGAATGAGTCTCGGTTCAGTTGGCCGACACGCATTTACTGGGAAGATACCGACGCTGGCGGCGTGGTGTACCACGCCCGCTACGTGGCCTTCATGGAGAGGGCAAGGACCGAATGGATGCGCGCCCTCGGTTATGGCCAGGAAGCCATGCGTTGTGGTGACGGCCAGGTATTCGTGGTCCGTGCCATGAACCTGGATTTCCTGAAGCCGGCCAAGCTGGACGATGCGCTGACCACCACGGTGGAACTGCTGCAATGCCGGCGGGCCAGCCTGCTGATGGCGCAGGCGGTGATGCGCGATGACCAGGTGCTGGCGACAGCGCAGGTCCGCCTTGCCGCTGTCGGTGCCCGCGACTTCCGTCCGCAGGCGCTCGATGACACGCTGTACGCAGTACTGAAACCCCTTCAAACACAACCCGCTTAAGCAACACTGAGGAAGATCGGATGATCGCTTTGCTTCTGGCCCTGCAGGCCACCGTGACCGAGGCCTTGCCGGCCGATGTCAGCGCAGCCGCCGCGCAGACCGTGGCGCAGGCCAGCCATGGCGGCGGCATCAACTACCTGGACCTGATGATCAAGGCCAGTATCCCGGTCAAGCTGATCGTGCTGCTGCTGCTCGCTGGTTCGTTCATCAGCTGGGTGATCATTTTCCGCAAGGCGCGTGTGTTCAAGGCCGCCGACAACGAGGCCAGCGACTTCGAAAACCGCTTCTGGTCCGGCGCCGACCTCGGCAAGCTGTATTCCTCGGCCACCGACCGCAACCGTCAGGTTGATGGCCTGGAAGCCATCTTCGAAGCCGGTTTCCGCGAGTATTCGCGCCTGCAGGGGCGCCGCGCCTTTGATGGCCGCACCCAGCTGGAAGGCGCGCAGCGCGCCATGCGCACCACCTATGCCCGCGAAGTGGACGGGCTGGAGCGCAATCTGGAATTGCTGGCCAATATCGGTTCCACCGCCCCCTACGTGGGCCTGGTCGGCACCGTGTTCGGCATCATGGTGACCATGCACGACATGATCAGCAGCGGTGAGCAGGCCGGTATCGCCTCGGTTGCACCGGGTATTTCCGAAGCCTTGTTCGCCACCGCGATCGGCCTGTTCGTGGCCATCCCGGCGGTGTGGGCCTATAACCGCTTCACCACCCGCGTCGAGCGGCTGTCGGTGCGCTATGAAACCTTCGCCGAGGAGTTCAGCTCCATCCTGCAGCGCCAGCAGAGCGGCAGCGAAGAGTAAGTGCGCCAGCGCCTTCCTCTGACCGCAGGAGCCAATCTATGACCGCCGCCATTCCCCGCCGCAAGCGCCGCAAGCTCAAGTCCGAGATCAACGTCGTGCCATATATCGACGTGATGCTCGTGCTGCTGATCATCTTCATGGTGACCGCGCCGCTGCTGACCCTCAGTTTCGAGGTCGACCTGCCCAGTTCCACCGCCAAGGCGCTGGAAAGCAAGCAGGACCCGATCGTGGTCTCGGTCCGTGCCGACGGCCAGATGAGCCTGAAGCTGCCCGAAGCCAAGGACCCACAAGCCATGGATGCTGGCGCGCTGCAGGCGCAGCTGAGCGCCCTGGCCTCGCAGGACAAGGAACTTCGCGTGATCGTGGCCGCCGACAAGAGCGTGGCCTATGAAAAGGTCATGGACGCCATGGACGTGATCAAGGCCGCGAAGATCGAAAAGGTGGGCCTGGCGACCGATGCACGCTGACGCACTGCCACCGCCGCACGACAGCCGCAACGAGTGGGGCCTACCGGTCGTACTGGCGCTGCTGGTACACCTGTTGGTAGCGGCGATTTTCATCATTGCCTGGGTGTGGTCGCCTTCGCGCAGTACCGAAGCCGCCGCTGGTGACCCGGCGCTTGAGGCCAATATGCAGCTGTCCGCTGCCGAGGCTTCGGCGGCGCGGCAGGCCTTGCGTGCCTCGGAAAAACTGCCGGATCTGCCTGAGCCGGTGGAAGAAGCCCAGCCCGAGCCGGTCCCGGAAGACACCGTGCCGCCGCCGCAGCCCATCCCCGAGCCGAAGCCGCAGGACGCACCGACCCCGCAGCAGCACAACGCCCAGGAACGCATTGCCCAGCCGGACAACGTGGACCAGGAGCGGGTGAGCGCGCTGGCCATCTCGCAGGAGAAGGCCAAGCAGGAGCAGGAAGCCAAGCGCCGCCAGGAGCAGATCGACCTGACCGAACGCAAGCGTGTGGAAGAGGCCGAGCAGAAACTGCGCCTGGCCAAGCAGCAGGAAGAGGCGGATCGCAAGAAGGTTGCCGACCAGCAGCGCCAGGCCAACGAGAACCAGGCCGAGCAGGAGCGTCAGCAGAAGATCGCCGAGATCCGCCGCAAGCGCGAGCAGGCCGAACGCGAGGCCAAGCTGGCCGAGCAGCGCCTGCGCCAGGTGGCCGATGCCCGCGCCCGTGCGCAGGCCACCTCCACCAGCACTGGCAGCAGCGGGCCGAGCACGCCATCGCCGGGGCAGGGTGGCACCAGCAATGACCTGACCGCCAAATATGCTGCTGCGATCCAGCAGGCCGTGGTTGCCCAATGGACCCGGCCGGACAATGTCCCCAACGGCACCCGTTGCAGGATCCTGATCAAGCAGTTGCCAGGCGGCGGCGTGGCCAGTGCCGAGGTGCAGCCGGGTTGCGCGATGGACGCCGCAGCGCAGGATTCAATCGAGCGTGCCGTGCTGAGGGCACAGCCGCTGCCGTTCCGGGGCTACGAAGCGGTGTTCCGGCGCGAGCTGTTGTTTACATTCACCGCTCAGGATTGAGTGCTGGCCGCTTCAGGCATGCAACTGGTTTCATTGGAAATTTAATATCGGGGGTGGTAACCAGTGGATTTCACATGACTTTCGTTCACGATTGCGAAAATGTTCATCTGTCTGCTGCTATCCCTCTTTCATCTTCACTCGTACTGCTGAGCGCCTCATGAAGAATCTGTCACGCTGGCTGGTCGCCCTTACTGTTCTGTTGTTGCCGTTCGCGGCTGCGGCACAGCAGGGCGCTTTGGAAATTGAAATCACTGGTGGCAACGCATCGGCAACCCCGATCGCCGTTGTGCCGATGGCCTACCAGGGCTCGGCCGGCGCGCCGCAGACCGACGTGGCCGCCGTGGTGCGTGCCGACCTGGACCGCTCCGGCCAGTTCCGCAACCTGCCCGAAGCGCAGATCGCCGAGCGCCCCAGCCGTGGCAGCGAGGTGCAATACCCGACCTGGCGCGCGCTGAAGCAGGATTTCCTGGTCGTCGGCCGGGTACAGGACGCCGGTGCCGGCGCCTATCGCGTGGAATACGAACTGTTCGACGTGGCCAAGGGCGAGCGCATGCTCGGGCTGGCGATGACCGCCCGTTCCAGCGCCATGCGTGATGTCGCCCACCAGATGGCCGATGCCATCTACGAGAAGATCACCGGTGTGCGTGGCGCCTTCTGGACCCGCATCGCCTACATCACCGCCAGCGGCAGCGGCGCCAACATGCGCTACGCGCTGATGGTGGCCGATTCCGATGGCTACAGCCCGCAGACCATCGTGCGTTCGGCCGAGCCGCTGCTGTCGCCGAGCTGGAGCCCGGACGGCCGCAAGCTGGCCTATGTCAGCTTCGAGCGCGGCAACTCCTCCATCTATGTGCAGGACATCGCCACCGGTGGCCGTGAGCTGCTGACCAGCTTCCGCGGCATCAACAGCGCGCCGTCGTTCTCGCCGGATGGTCGCCGTCTGGCGCTGGCCCTGTCGCGCAGCGGCAACCCGGAAATCTATGTGATGGACCTGGGGAGCAAGCAGCTGACCCAGCTGACCAACCACTTCGGCATCGACACCGAGCCGACCTGGGCTGCCGATGGCGGCTCGGTCTACTTCACCTCCGATCGCGGCGGCCGCCCGCAGATCTACCAGGTGGCGTCCACCGGTGGCAGCGCCAGCCGGGTGACCTTCCAGGGCAATTACAATGCCAAGGCCAGCGTATCCTTTGACGGCAAGAAGATTGCCGTTGCGCAGGGCGCGGGCAGCAGCTACAAGATCGCGATGATGGACAGCAGCCTGGGTTCCCCGCGCTGGAGCACGCTGTCGCCGGGTTCGCTGGACGAATCGCCGAGTTTTGCGCCCAATGCGAGCATGGTGCTGTACGCCGCTCGTGAAGGTGGGCGTGGGGTGTTGTATGAAGTGTCGGCCGATGGACGGGTGCGTCAGCGCCTGGTGCTGGCTGATGGCGATGTGCGCGAACCGGCATGGGGTCCGTACCGCACTGCGCGTTGATAAAATGTTAATCTTTCCCCGCATTAATCCCAACATTGGCCAGGAGCCACTAGGTATAGCCATGAACAAGTCAACTCGTGTTTTGCTCGTTTCGCTGCTGTCGGTAGCCGCGCTCGCTGGCTGCTCGAAGAAGGTCAAGGAACAGCCGGCACAGCCGCCGGTTGATACCGGTTCGACCACCCAGCCGACCGCTCCGTCCACCTCCGGCCTGTACGGCCCGGGCGACCTGGACACCGACGCATGCCTGCGTCAGCGCGTCGTTTACTTCGATCTGGACCAGGATTCGGTCAAGCCGGAATTCCAGGCCATCATGGCTTGCCACGCCAAGTACCTGCGTGACCGTCCGTCCTCGCGCATCACCCTGCAGGGCAACACCGACGAACGCGGCAGCCGCGCTTACAACCAGGCCCTGGGCGAGCGTCGTGGTAACGGCGTGAACTCGGCTCTGCAGGCCAACGGTGGTTCGGCTTCGCAGCTGACCGTCGTGTCCTACGGCGAAGAGCGTCCGGTCTGCACCGATTCGAACGAGTCCTGCTGGTCGCAGAACCGTCGCGTCGAAATCGTCTACACCGCGCAGTAATCGATGCGCATCAGCCTCAAACTGATGCTGGTGGTCGCGGTAGCCCTGGTGGCTGCCGCGCCCGCGTATGCACAGCGTGCAAGTTTGGCTGACCGGGTTGGCGTGCTGGAAACGCAGGTCAACAACAGTCAGGCCAATACCGACATGCTCAATCAGCTGCAGCAGCTGCGCACGGAAGTGCAGGCGTTGCAGAGCACGATCGAGCAGCTTCAGCACGAGAAAGAACAGCTGAAGCAGCAGAGTCGCGATCAGTATCTGGACCTGGACGGTCGCCTCAATCGCCTTGAAGGCGGTGCAGGTGCACCGGTTGCTCCGGCCACTGGCGCGGCGACGCCCGCCGCTGCGGCCGCAAAGCCGACAGCGGCTGCTGCCGAACGTCCGCCGACGGTACGTGGTGACGCTGGCACGCTGGCTTCGGCCGGCGACGAGCGCGCTGCCTATAACGTGGCGTTCGACGCATTGAAGGCTGGCAACTATGCCGACTCGGCGCAGTTGTTCCAGAGCTTCCTCGAGCTGTACCCGAACGCGGCTTACACCCCCAATGCCTTGTATTGGCTGGGTGAGAGCTTCTACGCGACCCGTAATTTCAAGATGGCTGAGGCACAGTTCAGCGATCTGGTTGCCCGCTATCCCACCCACGACAAGGCTGCCGGCGGTTTGCTGAAGCTTGGCCTGTCGCAGTTCGGTGAAGGCAACAGCGCCCAGGCGCAGAAAACCCTGGAACAGGTTGTTTCCCGTTTTCCCGGCAGTGATGCGGCCCGTACCGCCCAGGACCGACTGCAGTCGATCCGGCTCGGCCAGCAACTGCGTTGATGTGGTGCCGCACCGACGGTGCGGCCAAAGAATATGAACTCTCCGAGCGCCGCTGTCCCCAGCGAGATCGTGCAGTCGCCGTTGCCGCGACTGAAGATCACTGAAATCTTCCTGTCCCTGCAAGGCGAAGCCGACACCGCCGGCTGGCCGACCGTGTTCGTGCGCCTGACCGGCTGCCCGCTGCGTTGCCAGTACTGCGATACCGCGTATGCCTTCCACGGCGGTGACTGGTGGGACATCGACGATATCGTTGCCGAAGTGCTGAAGCAGGGCGTACGCCACGTCTGCGTCACCGGTGGCGAGCCGCTGGCGCAGAAGCGTTGCCTGATCCTGCTGAAGAAGCTGTGCGATGCCGGCCTGGATGTCTCGCTGGAGACCTCGGGCGCGCTGGATATCGCCGAGGTCGACCCGCGCGTGTCGCGGGTGGTCGACCTGAAGACCCCGGATTCGGCGGAAATGGCGCGCAATCGGTTGGAGAATATTCCGCTGCTGACCGCGCGCGACCAGCTCAAGTTCGTGATCTGCAGCCGTGGCGACTACGAGTGGGCCAGGTCCATGCTCAGCGAGCACCGCCTGCCGGAGCGCTGCATGGTGTTGTTCTCGCCCAGCAAATCGCAGGTGACACCACGCCAACTGGCAGACTGGATCGTCGCCGATCGTCTGCCGGTACGCTTCCAGATGCAGTTGCACAAGTTGCTGTGGGATGACGCACCGGGCTATTGAGCCCGCGTCGCCCGCTTCAATTGTTTATCCCGGCGCGGGACAGCGTGCTGGCTTTCCTCTCCCAACCGGATCATCACCATGAAAAAGAGAGCAGTCGTGCTTCTTTCCGGCGGCATGGACTCAGCCGCCGTCGTCGCCATCGCCCAGGAACAGGGCTTCGAAGTACACGCCATGAGCGTGCGCTATGGCCAGCGCCATACCTCCGAACTGGAAGCGGCCGCGCGCGTGGCTGAAGCGCTGGGCGTGGCCGGGCACAAAGTGGTCGCGGTCGACCTGCGCAGCATCGGCGGCTCGGCGCTGACCGACGATATCAATGTGCCCGAGGCAGGCGAGGGTGACGGTATTCCGGTCACTTATGTGCCGGCGCGCAATACCATCATGCTGTCATTGGCGCTGGGCTGGGCCGAAGTGCTGGGGGCCAACGACATCTTCTGTGGTGTCAACGCAGTCGATTATTCCGGCTACCCGGACTGCCGCCCGGAATTCATTGCCGCCTTCGAAGCGCTGGCCAATCTGGCCACCAAGGCGGGCGTGGAAGGTGCCGGCATCCGCGTGCATGCACCGCTGCAATACCTGAGCAAGGCACAGATCGCACTGGAAGGGCAGCGCCTGGGCGTGGACTTCGGCTTGACCGTGTCCTGCTACCAGGCCGACATGGACGGCAAGGCCTGCGGCCACTGCGATGCCTGCCAGTTGCGCGCCGATGGCTTCAGCGCCGCCGGCATGCAGGACCCGACCCACTACGTGTGATGTTGTTTTTGCGTTTATTGCGTTAGAATACGCGCCCCGGCCACGGCCGGGTCTTTGTTTGGGCCGTTAGCTCAGTCGGTAGAGCAGAAGACTTTTAATCTTTTGGTCGATGGTTCGAATCCATCACGGCCCACCAGCATTGCAAAGGCTTCGGAGCGATCCGAAGCCTTTTTTTATTGCTCCGCAAAAATGCGGCCGCTCCGCAACTCACTTCGTTGGCGTGGTCACTGCGCCGCGGCGCTTGCGCACATAAATCTCCGTGGTGGTGACCGACTTGTGGCCCAACTGCTGCTGCGCCTGACGGATGTCACCGGCGGAATCAGCCTTATCGGTGCCGGCCTTCGCTCGCAGGTCGCGGAACTGAAACTCCGCCTTGGGGATGCCTGCCAGCTCGCGGGCGCGGTCGAACCGGTAGCGCAGCGCATCCTTTCCGATCGGTAGCCAGTCCTCGCCCAGTAGCAGCCGCGTGCTGATTGGCGTGCCGTCCGGTGGGCGACGGGCCAGAAGCCGGTCAATCAGGACCTTCAGCTCCCCGGTGATGGCTATCCGCATCAGCGCCTTCGTTTTCCGCTGCTGCAGCACCAGCATGCCGTCCTTGATGTTCCGCCTGTCGAGGTCGCGCACATCGGCGGGACGCTGTCCGGTGAGATAGGCCAGATCCATGGCGTCCTTCAGCACCTGGTCTGCGGCAGCGTAGACCCGCTGCAGCACATCATCCTCAACGTACACGCGCCGGCCTTCCTCACGGTTTCGGTTCACGCCGGCGCAGGGGTTCGGTAGGTCGGTGTACCCCTTCTGTCGGAACCAGTTCCACATGTGCGAGAGCAAGGATTTCTCCCGGTTTGCGCTGACCGGGGCAGCCTTGCGCCACTGCAGGTAGTTGAATACGTGTGTGGGGCGAATTGCATCCAACGGACCCGGTGGGTCATCGAAGAACCGGAGCAACACGTCCAGTTCGCGCAGGTTTGCCCGCTGAGTACCCTCGGCTTTTCCTGGGATAACCTCGATGCGGTAACGCTCGGCGGCCTGCCGGAACGTCAGTTGGGCGTGCACCGGAACCATGGCGGCACGCTCAAGCTGCGCCCATTTCTGGATCGCCAAACCATAATCACTGCCCAGCGGCGTTTCCTTGCGCGGCTTTCCGCCGTGGTCGTAGTAGTAATGCACCACGCCCGATTTCTGCATGCGCTTGCGCAGCCGCGGCACCGCTCCAGACTTTGTAGGCTTCCTTCCCATTACGCTGCCTTGTTTGGCCTCCACTCGGGGGCGGCCGGTTTGGTGGTTTCCTGCCGGCCCTCAATGGCAGACCACAGCACCACTGGCCAGCCGTGTGCATCGAGATAGTGGCGGATTCCGTTGTTGCGCAGGAACTCGGCCTGGCGCTTGCGCTGCGGCGTCCGCGTGAGGTCCTTGATGTCGTCCCGGGACAGGTACGGGCTATCAGCCATGTTGTTCTCCTTCCAGCGTCGCGCGGGCGCTCTTGATTCGGTCTTCGTTGGCCAGCTCCACAGCGCGGAGCCGTTCGATTTCTGCTGCCGATACTGCGAGCCAGTCGCGCAAAGTGTCTTTGCTGGGCTGTCGCATCCGCTTGGCCGGCTTGGGGAATAGCTGCGGGGCGGTCATCGGCGTTTCCTCGCGAACGGCGCCATGATCTTGGTGGCCTCATCCAGATCGCCGCGGGCGAGGGCGATCACAGCCAGGCCGCGCGCCTCCCACATGCGGCGGGTCTTCAGTCGGACCTTGTCGAGGTTCACGCCGGTCTTGCGCGCGAGGTCGTGGCCGACGGCGATGTGGTCGATCGATTCAGCGGCGCTCATATCACATGCCTCAGATTGGGCCGCACGAAGCCATACCAGCGATCCGCGCGGTTGTTGAGGTTGATTTGCACTGGATCGCGCGGGATCGGCGGCAGCGGAGCACGCAACCTGCGCATGTCATTGGTGCACGGCACGCACACGCTGGACAAGCCTTGTTTCCCCGCGCGGTTGAACTGCTGCAGCGGCAGGGAGCGGACGCATTTGGTGCAGGTCTTACGCATCCTTCGCCCCCTGCGGGCGGGCGGTAGGAAATGCAGGCAGGTCCATCCACCACTGGTACGGCGGCTGTTCCTTCGGCATCTTGCTGCCGGGCGGCGCTACCATCTGTGCGTGCTCGACAAGATCGGCGTGGTGAATCCACAAGCCGTCCTCGATGTAGTCGAATTCCTGACGATCCGCGCCTTCATCATCCATCCAGCCGACCACCACCAGCCTGCCTTCCGGCGCAGATTCGATGGGCTGCCACTCCGGCGCGGCGCGCAGGGCGGCGGTGATGGCGCGAATTGCACGGTCCTCCATCGTGGTCAGCATTGCTTCGCGGCGGATGCAATCAGGAACGTGCGTGATGCCGTCGCGCTCGTACTCCTGCGCCAGCAACTCCCTGGCGCGCTGCTGATCATCAGTCATGGCGTAACTCCGTATGTCCGGTAACTGGTTTCCCGCACCAGATGCTTACCGCATCGTCTACGGCAGCGCGAAGCTGGTCGCGGGCCGCAATGTGCCAGCGAGCACGCTTGTTATTCCCCGCCTTGAAGTTGTCGGCAGCCAGCATCGTGTGCAAGTCGTCAATTACTTGCATGGCCCTCCACGGACAGCGCTTCCCGTCTCGTTGTAAGTTCATTCCGACACCCCCGCGCCGTGGCTGGTGGGCTGCTCAGTGCGTGCGCGATCCAGCGCATCTGCGTGGATGCGGTATTGCTGCGCGTGCCTTTCGTATCCTTCCTGTAGGCTGCGTAGGGCTTGGGCCAAGGTGCGGCCGTTTCCATTTCCTAGCCACGGGGCGCGCAGGCCGTAGCCCGACGACCGCGCCTCGTAGACCACCCGTCCATCGAGCTCGTTACGCTTTACTTCGAGGGTAGAGAGTCGGTTCGAGCCGCTGGATTGTGTACCAGTGGCCTCCAGCTGTTTGCTGATGCAACCCTTCGGCAAGCGGTGCACCTTCCACTTGTAGCCGGGCATGATCTTCACAAGCTCGGCGCGGAATGACTTTGTGTTCATCACGCCCCCACCTCGGCGCTGGTGGCCTGCATTTCGTCGTCAATAGCATCATCCAAGTCTTCACCGTGAAGGCCGATTAATGAATCGCACTCACTGTCATGGAAAGACGGTTCATAGTGATTCCGCAGCCACCGATACCGTGCCGCGTCCCGCGCCTCACTGCGGGTGTCCTCGTAACTGGCGCTGATCACCGCCACACATACATCGGCGCTAGTTGCCCGCAAATTCTTCCCGCAGTACGGGCAGTGGCGCATCTTGTTGTCGGTGGGCGTTCCTTCCATCAAGGTGAAAATTTCGCCGCACGCCGTGTGCCAATTCCCTTCGCCATCGCCGGCCCAGGCACATGCATCGATGCCACCCTTGGGGCTGGCGTCGATCAGTCGGCTGTCATCAATCAGGCGCAGCAGTCGATCAGCGTTCGCCAACTCGGCCTGCAGCACGGTCAGGCGCTCGCCGGTTCCGATGGCGTCGCACCTGTCGATGCGGTTGGCGATAAAGCCGCGCTCCAGTTCAACGAAGGGGCGGAACTGTTCAAGGTCGATCCCCGGCGCTGCGGGGGTGCTGGCCGCTTCCAGTGCCTTTCGCATCCATGCGGGCGCGTAGCTAACGGCATGGCCGCCAGCGTCATCGAATGCCTTCATGGCCGCACCGAGGCGCGACGGATCAACAACCGGCGCTGCGGGTGCGCTTGCTGCTTCCAGCGGCTTACCCGGCTCAACGATCAGCGTTCCGGCAGGATCGGATTCCACGTCGCGGTAGTCGCGCGGCTGGCCGGTGTACGGGTTCGTCAGGACGGCGCTATCAGCCGACGATGCGGGGGTGCTGACTGTCGGCTGCTCGATCAGTGCGCGAATGTCATCGACAGGGCTGCCGGTGTAGCTGCGGTCGTTCGCCCAGCGATCAGCCAATGCGCGCAGGGTTGCCACGTCCACAGCCGGCGCTGCGGCGACGGGGGCGGCTGCATAGCCGTCAATGCCATAGGTGCCAATGATCCCCAGCGCGTGGCGGCCCTTCGGTAACGCCAAAAGCTGCACTTCGGGAAGGTTGCTGCCGAGGTCAAGATAACCGCCAGCGCCGATGTCGAGATACGCCACCGCCTCCTGCGCTGCGGCGGGCTGTGCAGCATCGAACGCCTTCACCGCATCCGCGTACCCAGCCTGATAGCCGTCGCGATGCCCGTTTGCCGCTGCGGTGGTCATGTCTGCTGCTGAAAATGCGTTGCTGTTCACTGCATGTTCCTCCCATGGATTGCGAGCCCTTCCCAGGTCAGAGGGAACGGGCCACGCTTTGCGCGCCTGAGTGCGGTTTCTTCGTGGATGCCGATGCGCTTCGCGATCTGGCCGGTGGTGACCAGCTTCCCCTCGACAACGTGGGCGAAGCGCTTGGACGCCGCGGCGGTGCAGTTCTTGCGGTGATGCGGCATGACGTAGCGGGTGGTCGGGATGCCGCGCATGTCAGGCGGCCAGCGGATAATTGTTCTCCGCATCCACGATCAGCGAGCGCAAGGCCTCGTAGATCGCCGGCAGCTGGCCTACGTCGTAGAGCTTCGCGCCGCGCTCCAGTGCTACCGGCCTGAATCCAAGCAGCGCCAGACCATCGGCGGTGACCGACAGAGGGCCGATGGCCGCGTTGATGTCACCCAGCTTGATGCGCTGGCCAGCAACCTCAGCGCTTGGCGCTGATGCGGATGTTCCAGCGGTTGGAACATTGGCGCGCGGCTGTTCCACTGGGGCCGGCTGGGGCATAGGTGCCTGGGCCTGCTGCAGCTTCGCCGCTTCCTCGGCGCGGATCTTCTCGCGCCCAGCTTCGAGCTTGTCGGCCTCGCGCTGGTCGTGTTCTGCGATGCGGGCCTTGGCCAGGTTGCGGAGGTCTTCCGGGATCTTGCTGGCGCACAGCTGCACCCGGTCTGCGAAGAGGTGGGCGTGGTCCGGGAACTCAGCCAGTACCGCGATGCTGGCCCGGATGGCGTCAGCGAACTGGCTGGCTGCGATCTTCTGCCCGGCAACAGCCGCGTCGACGGCGTCCTTCATGCTGGACAGCGACTTTTTGCCCTTGATGGCCAGGCCAAGCTCTGCGACTAGGTTCGCCGGCGGGCTGATTGCATGCTCTGCCAGCGAGGCGTTGACGCCTGCGATATGGGCGCGCACAGCAGCGGCGCCAGCCTGCACGATGTCGGCCTTGCGATTCTCCTTCTCGGCCTTCACTGCCTTGTCCAAAGCGAGTCGCGCCGAGCGGATGGCTTCGTTGATGCCGTCAGCGGTACGCAGCAGCGCGTCCACATCGACCATCTCACCCAGCGCGGCTTCCTTCGCGGCCTTGATGCGGGCCTCGGCGTCAGCGCATGCCTTTACCGCGGCCTCGGCATCGGCGAAATCCTGATCGCTCTGTAGGTCGGCAGGCTTGGGCAGGTTGGCGATGAACGCCTCGGCATTGGCCTTGAAGGCGTCCAGGTTGGATGCAAGAACTCGGCCTTCGACGCGCACCGAGAGGTTACCGAAGCCGGCGACCACGGCGGCGACCGGTGCAGCGGCGGCTGACTCGGGCTCGTATGCGGCCACGTCGGCTTCAAACTGCGCCCAGCCGGCGACGACCTTGGCGCGCAGCTTAGGATTGGAGACGTACCAGCAGTGACGTTCCTCGACCTGCTCATCACCGGCCCACTTCGACGCCATGAACAGGACGCGCTCTGCGCCAGAAACCAGCAGCTGCTGCTCCATCTGCACCTGGTACTGCAGCGGCAGATCATCGTTGCCGTCCGCCATCGCGGCGCGCAGGGTATCGTTCAGGCTCTTGTGCTCGAACGCCGTCTCGCCGTCCATGGTCAGGCCGTCGAAGCTGGCCGACAGCTTGCCGTTGGTACCGGTGACCGGGAACAGCTCTTCGCCGATGATCTGCTCGGCCAGCGGCCGGGCCAGTTCTTCGAAGCGGTGCCCGTCATCAAAGCGGCGCTGCGTGGCGGCATCCACTTCCTGGGCAATGCCAGTGGCCACTTCGCGCACCAGCTGCGCGCGGGTCTTGTACGGGCTGCAGCCCATCATTGCCGGCGCGTCGCTGGCATTCAGTGCAGAGCGCCTGTGGCTCAACCATGCGGCACTGCCTTGTATCAGATTAAGAATTTTCACTTGAGGATTCCTTTTTTGATCAGAGCTTCGCCGGAGAATCCGCGCTTCATTCGGCGCATGATCACGGTCCTATGAATGCCGGCCTCCCTTGACCACTGGGTGAGGTTCTGGGTGCGGCCGCCGATCTCGATTCGAGTGTTATTGCTTCGGTTATTTGCCTGTTCAAAGCGATTTGCCCACGCGCAGTTCTCTGGGCAATAGTCACCATCGCGATCAATCCGCTCGATGGAGTGGTCAGCGCTCGGCTTTCGCCCCATGTCTTCGAGGAAGCTGGCAAAGGACTGCAGCCAGCGGGCACACACTCGAATGCCCCGCCCGCCATATTTGGAAAAACGACGGTCATTCGGGTTGTAGCAGCGGCCCTTCATGGCGGTCCAATTGACGTACTCGCACTTTCCTGTCCCGCCGTGGATCGTGGCCACATTGATGGCGCGCTTGTTCGTACAACTGGAGCAACCCTTTGTTTTCGCTCTCCGCAACTGAGCGCCTGTCGCTTGAAACTCGGCCCCGCAGGAGCAGAGGCAGAGCCATGCTGGCCTCCCGGCCCGGTGCCCGTCACGCCGGACGACAAGTACGCCGCCGGCTTGCGAACCCGTCATATCAACGAGTTCATTCATGCGCGGTCTCCTTCGGCATCCCAGTCGATGGGATCGGTGTCGGTTTCGGTGTTGGTCGGCTCAGCGGCTGCGGGCTCCGGCTCGGCGACTTCTTCGGCTACGTCCACGGCTTCGCACTGGCGCAGCTGCTTGCGCTGTTCGTCGGTCATGCGCGCCTTAGCCTTCGCTTCGACCATGGCGATCAGGTCGTCCGGCTTCTTGCGGCCGGACTCGATCACCACCTTCCAGTTGGGCAGGTACTTGTCGAACTCTTCGGCCGAGTAGACGGCTGGCTCGGTGGAGACGACAGTGGCCGTGGTGCGGTGCGGTTCCGATGCCGGGATATCCATGATTTCTTCGGCGATGGGCATGCCACGCAGCACGTCGGGGAACACATCACGCAGGGCGAAGGCACGGGCGCGCATCTGGCGCATGCGCTTCGGGTACTGCGTCCACGGGCCCTGCTTGCCGGCCAAGCCTGCAGCCTTCGCGTCGTCCATGCTGAAGGTGCGGACTTCCTCCTCCTCGCCGCGGCGTTTCACCTTGCAGGTCGCGGTCTTGCCGTCGTCGGATTCGGTGATGGACTCGCACAGCGGCGAGCTGCGCACAAGGGCAATGACGGCATCGCCCCAAAGGGCCGGACGGCCGTTGATGATGGCGAGGTTCTGCAGCGCCTGCAGCGGCTTCAGGCCCAGCTCCGCGCCCCACTGGATCGCGATCAAGCAGTTCTCGGGCTTGTTCTTGAAGTCCTTCGGGACCAGGTCGCTGTTGGCGAGGTAGTCGCAGAAGGTCAGCGCCTGCTCGAAGGTCTGCGGGCTGAGGTCGAACTGCTGGCGCGGCTGAGCGACGACGGTGCTCTGCTGCTGTGCAGGGAGATTCATGTGGTTGGCTCCAGCCGGCGCGGCCGGCGTTGTGGGAATAGGTGCCCCGTTTTCGCCGGGGCCACACGGGGCTCGATCGCGCCCTACGCGCGGGGTGCTATCTGGGTCAGGCTGCGAGCGCGTTGCCCGGCAGCACGCCAACTTTCACCAGTAACTCATCCGCGCTGCCCGGCATTTCTTCTGGAGCAGTGGGGACGGTCACTTCGGTGCTGGCGAGAAGGTCGATTGCAGCAGGGATCGAGAAGGGCTGATCGGTATCGAGGGCGACACGCTCGCCGTACTGACCGCCGATGGCTGCGGCAAGGTCATTCCACGATTCCAGCGGCACCTGGTGGCAGCACAGCGCAATACGCAAGAGATCGCCCTTGCCGAACTTGTAGCCGCGCTCGCGATACTTGATCGTTCGCAGCAGCGAGCCGAAGGGATAGCGGGTACCGCTGTGGAAGCTGAGGTGCCGCTGGCTGGCGTGTTTGAAGAAGTCCGGGTGGAACGTGAAGGCTTCGGTATCGAGGTCGTAGGCCGCCATGCAAACGGTGAAATCGAACGCATCAAAGACCGCTTCTGCCGTCTCGAAGAAGTCGAAGTGCATCAGCTGGATGACGTCGTTGCCACGGGTGAAGGTAATCGCGCGATCAGTGGCGGCAACGCACCACAGACCATCGTCGTATGCATCTCGCACAGCCTCGATGAATGCCGCCCTCGACTTGAAGTAGAGATCAACATCATTGATTGCCTGGCCGGTAAACACGCTGGTGAGCGCGCCGCCGGCGATGAAAGCCCCTTCAGGGGTGAAATTCGACGCCGCAGTAAGCAGCTTCTTCAGTTCGGGATCGTGGGCGGTCATGAGCGTGTCCTTGGGAATAGGTGCCGGCATTGCTCGGCCGGCGCGGGTGCGGCTTCCGGTGGGGAGGCCAGTTGCCGCTATGTGCCCTGCGCTGGGGAGGTGCGCAGGGCAGAGGGTCAGGTGGTCAGGCAGTCGATGAGGCTTTCGATGCGGCGTTGCGCCGAGCGGATTTGATCAGTCTTGCCTTCGATTGCAGAGCAAAGCGGAGAGGACGTTGCAATTGCCCCGCCGCTCGGCTCGGTGCCAGTGGGCGGACTCGGGCGCAGTACGAGTGCCAAGCGCCCCTCGAGAATTGAAATTCCTTCATGCAACTGATCGATGTTCGCCTGCTGCAGGTCGAGTTGCGATTCGACCTCGCTAGAGCGCTTGGGATCGTTTGCTACATAAGCTTTAGGTCCGTTCATTGCGGTATTGCCTCGTTGGTATGCCGGCCGGGCCAGCGGGGAATCACTCTTGGGCTGCAGCCGCTTCTGCCTCGGCAAGGCGGCGCATGTCTTCCAGCGCCTCGCTGTTGCCGCAGTAGAAATCCGGTACACGCTCCAGCTTCGGATCGCTGGCCATGTAGATCAGGGCTGCGGCGATAGGCGTACCGAATGCGAACTCCAGGGCGCGGCCGCCGGCACCAGCCAAATGCGTGACCCAGCCGGCGCGGCAATGCGTGGTATCGCAGCTGTGCCAGCTACCCATATCCAGTGCCATGGGCTCGGATACGGCGGCATAGACGGCCTGGTGAATGTTCGGGATGACGACGGGGCAGGCAGTGCCATCAGCACCGCTCAGGTCGGCACCGCTCAGGTCGGCACCGCTCAGGACGGCATCGCGCAGGACGGCACCGCTCAGGTCGGAACCGCTCAGGTCGGAACCGCTCAGGTCGGAACCGCTCAGGTCGGAACCGCTCAGGTCGGCACCGCGCAGGACGGCACCGCTCAGGTCGGAACCGCTCAGGTCGGAACCGCTCAGGTCGGCACCGCTCAGGACGGCATCGCGCAGGACGGCACCGCCGGCTACCGCCGACTTCACGGCAAACCCGAGCTTCAGGCCATAAGACTTGCCAGCAACTTCGGCCGACAGTTCACAGCTGTACTGGACGTTGCCCGTCCAGCGATTCTTGATTTCGAACTTCATGGTTCTTCCTTGTTGGGCGGGGTACTTCGGGGAATCAGCGGATGTCGTCCCAGCGCGGACGGCGCGGGCGGACGAAGGCGACGTTCTTGCGGCGAAGGCGGCGCAGCTGCAGGCGGGAGTGCTTGATGACCAGCACCAGGAACACCAGCACGACGGCGGCGATGGGTAGCGGCAGCGAGTCGGCGCGCACCATCCATGCTTTCCGCAGCATGTCGGCGAAGAAGAACAGCGCCATCGTGTAGACGAGCAGGCGGATCATTCGTCACCTTCCTGCGCGCACACGCCTTCGGATGCTTCGAGCGAGTCCAGCGGGTCCGGTGCCTTGATCGGCGGGAACACCACTGCGCCTATGTCGGCGGCGGTTGGGATGTGCGGAGTCATGAGCGAGCAACCTCCATGAACGCGGTGTAGGTGATTCGCTGGCCTTCGAAGAACATCACTCCGCTAGTCAGCTCGTCGGGCCACTTGCGGTTGTTGGCAAGCACGGCGCGGACAATGACCATTGCGTCCATCAGCACAGGCCCTCCGCGATCAGCAGCAGGCGCAGCGGTACGAACAGCACCGCTGTTGCAGCTACGATCAGCCAGCCCGCGTAGAGCAGGGCGCTGTATTCCCGCGACTTGGCGAAGCAGTGCAGCCATGCGTTGAGGCGGCGGGCGCTCATGCGTAGATCCTCGCCAGCTGCTCTGCAGCAGCACCGCGCGACAGCCACGGCTGGTCATCAAGGCGGTTGTCGATCAGCGCATCAGCGAAGTTCTCGCGGGCCTCAGTGAACAGCCGGGCGAACTCGATGGCGTCGCCGGAATCCAGCGCGGCGGCCAGAGCTTCGTGGTCGGAGGTGGTCAGGTCGCCCAGCAGCTCCGAGAACAGGGCAGGGCTGGCGAGCAGCGGAGCCTTGGCGGTCTGGACGGCTTCTGCAGCCTCGCGGCGGGTGATCGCCGGGTCTTCCTGGTGGTCGTACTGGCGAGCCGCTGAGTGCTGGCGGTCGCTGGAGAGCTGGAAAGCCATGAGCCTTGCCCCGTGGATGGCCCGGGTGGGCCGACGGGGTAAGACTATGGCATCCCATAATTACGTGTCAATGGGATTCCATAGAAATTTTTGAATCAACTGAACTTAGAGACCGGAGCTAGAGCGACGGAGCCAGACCACGCGCTTTTGGTGGAGGTGGTGGAATGTGTCGGCATCGCCTAGGGCGGCTCGGGCCGTAGCGCGGACGATGTCATGGCGTGATGAGCGATACAGCAAGATCCCTGCAATGATGCAAACGGGGGCGAGCCATGGCGAAAGTAGTAGCCATGCCGGAATTGCTGCTATGGCCAACATAAGGCTGAAGAGCGGCTTACTGATGGACCAAGTCGATAGGTTGAGAATTGGCATAAAGGCCACCGCCAGCCCTTGGTCGACCATTAGCTCCGCTTTTCCGATGCTGACGGCTCGCAGTGCTTCGGCATACGTTACTCCCGGCATCTCGTCGTCAAGCACAGGGGTTCCGTCTGCATAAGTAGACGATCTTGGCTGCTCTACGGCTGGCTTCTGAAATGCTAGCTCAATGCCGCGCTGGACAAAGCTCGCGCGCGCAGGGGAGAGCAGTTCGCCGGCCATCCTTTTCGCCCCATCGATGTCGCCTGCATGTGCAACGTGAATTGCTGTCAGCGCATGCAATTTTGCATCGCTATCCCATTCCTTGATGGCTGCGGCCATCTCGTCCAGCGCCGGGTGCATAGGCTTGTCCTTATTCTTCCCAGCTGCCGATCCAGCGAACTCTGCCAATGACATCAATGGGGTGCCGCGGGCTGTCCATGCGCTTTGGCTTCTTCCAGTTGTGGTCGCCACGCGGGTTGTCGGACTTGAAGAACACCAAGTCATCGATGATTTCGCACCGTTTCACCTGGTACTCCTTCGCTGCACCGCCACCGTCGACCATGACAACGTAAACCTGGCCGTCTCTCGGCCGTGTATCGCTGGTGTCAAACAGGATGGCGTCACCGCTGTGAATGCGGGGCTCCATGCTGTCGCCCTTGCCGTACATGACAGCCAAGGCGTTGGGTCGCAGGCGCTTACGGGCCAATGAGTCGGCGCGGAATTTCAGCTTGTGGGTTTCGGCGTACTCCTGCGCCTCTGGGCCGCCGCCCAGGCCAATGGCTTGGGCGTAGCCGCGGATATCTGACCAACCGTCATCCTCGTTGGCCGCCGGTTCACCAGCTTCTTTGGGTCCTTTCCCGGACTGAAGCCACCGGACGGAAACGCCGAGCGCATCGGCGATTTGAGGTAGCTGCGTGGTGCCGGTCTGGTCGTTGTTTTCGATACCGGCCAGGGTCGGGTACTTGATGTTGGCAGCCTCCGCCAACTGCGGGCGGCTCATGCCGCGCAGCTTGCGCGCTTCCTTAATGCGGTCACCTATGGTCATGGGAGCGAGCATTACGGAAAACCATTATGGGATGCCGTTGACATGCATCTATGGGATGCCAGAGAATGCCGGGAACCCATAAGGCACCCCACATGGAAATCACCTGGGCAGATCGCATCAAGGCACTGGAGGGGCGTGGTTGGTCCCTGACCGACATTGGCCGAGCCATCGGCAAGTCGCCGCAGACCGTCAGTGACATCAAGCAGGGCCGCACCCGCGAGCCGGGCGGCATGGCCGCCGTGCAGTTGCATCACCTGTACTCGACTGGCGCCAAGCCGCCGGTAAAAGACGTTGCCGCCTGAAATGGCCACCTCAGCGCCCCGGGAACGGCACAACGACGCCGGGCAGGGTGGGGCGCTCCCGTTTGCGCGGCTCGACCAGTCGCGCTTTCACCCGATCACCAACGCGGCTGATCACGTAGATCCGGCCGCACATCCGCTGAAGCGTTACGACGTTCGGCGCGTTCGTTCTTCCTGAATCCACTTGGCTCGGTCCTTTGGGGCTGAGCCTTTATTTCGCCCTCCGGGCGTTGATCAAAGCGAATCAATCATGACAACCCAGCTTGATCTACCCATGCGTGGACACCCGACCAGCGTTGACCTGGCCGACGTGGCACGCCAGCAGAACTGGGGCGCGGTGCTGACGTACTGCGCCAGCAAGAGCGGCCTGCAGGACAAGGCCATCGCGGCCGAGATCGGCATGCAGGACGCCGTGTGGTCCCGCTGCAAGACGGGCACCAACTCGCCCAGCGGCGAGCAGCTGGTGCGCCTGATGCTCCGTTGCGGCAATTCTGCACCGCTGTCCTGGCTCCTGATTCAGATGGGCCTGGACCCGGCCAGCGTTCGCCCGCTGGAGTCGGAGACCGAGCGCAAGGTGCGGGAGCTGACCGAGCAGCTCGAGGCTGAGCGCACCCGCAGCAAGATCCTGTCCGAAGCACTGACGGGGAGGGCTGCGGCATGAGCAACCGTAGCGATGAATTGCGTGAAGAGCGGATAGCGGTGCTGGCGCAGCTTGTACGAGAGGCGCAGGCCGCTGGCGATAAGGCGGAAACACGCCGGTTGTATGACGAATACAAGGCAGCCGCACTGGCCAGGTCGCCCGAGCAGGTCGCGCTCTTGGAGGCTGAACTTCACCAGCGAATTTTTGGGGGTGACCGATGAGCACGATGGTCATGTCCCTCTGCTGGCCGCTGCAGATGCCTCCAACGCCCAAGGCAGTACTGGTATCGCTGGCCGACAACGCCAACGATCAGGGCGTGGCCTGGCCGTCGCTGACGAAAATCTGTGAGCGCACCTGTTTTGGCAGGACGGCAGTGATCGCCGCCATCCGCTGGCTGGAGGATGAGGGCCTGGTTGTTGCGGACCGGAGCAATGGTCGGCACACGTCCTACACGGTCGATCTGAATGCGGTAAACCAGTTCGCCTCCCGAACCAGTTCGCCTGCCGAACCAGTCCGCCTCCCGGACTCAAACCAGTCCGCCTCGCGAACCAACCAGTCCGCCTCGCGAACCATACCAGTCCGCCAGGCGGACACTAACCGTCATAAACCATCAAGAACCGTCAGAAGCAACCGTCATAGCGCGGCAGTGGAGGAGGCCATCAAATTGCTTCCGGGTCTGCCTGCTGACCTGGTTTCCGACTTCGTGGCAGTCCGGAAGGAAAAGAAACTCCCGCTGACGGGAACAGCGGTTGCAGGCCTGGAACGCGAGGCGGGCAAAGCTGGGTTGTCGCTGGAATCCGCGATCCGCCTGTGCTGCGAACGTGGCTGGGCAGCGATTCGCGCTGACTGGCTTGCACGCGAGGGCGGGCAGCGTAGCTCCCAGCAGTCGCTGTCCGACTCGGCTCACGATGGCCGGGAGATGCTCTGATGGCCGTGCCACGCGAACATTTCCAGCGCGACCGCTCCCTGCCGACAGCCATCGAGTCTGAGCAGTACGTGCTCGGCGGCTGCATGAACTACCCCGAGGCCATTGGACGCGCAAACCTGGAGCCGGGCGACTTTTTCCGCCGCGACCATGCGGTGCTGTGGGGCGAGATGCTGAAGCTCGAAGCCAGCGGCAAGCCGTGCGATTCCATTTACCTCGGCGAGTGGTTGGTGGCGCAAGGGCTTGGCAACCGCATGGACGGCGCTTACCTGATCGAGCTGCAGTCCAACGGCTACACCGTTGCCAGCGTTTCCGAGCACGCCGCGCTGATCCGCGAACGAGCGGCCATGCGGCGCGCAATCGATATCAGCGACACCCTTATCGGCAAGTGCATGAATCCGGAAGGCGAGGAATCCGTGACGATTCTGGACGACGCCATCCGCGAGCTGATGCAGCTGACCAAAACCCGCATGGGCTACGAGCACACGCTGGAGCAGGCGCTTGGCGAGGCTTGGCGCGACGCCGAGGATGCCTATGCGCACAAGGGGGAGGTGCGTGGTGTGCCATATGGCTTCACCCGGCTGGACAAGCGGCTGGGCGGCTCCCATGGGGGTGATCTGATCTTCGTTGGCGCTCGCCCATCGATGGGCAAGACGGCGCTACTGGTGAACTGCGCGTTTCACCAAGGCGGACTCGGAATCCCGGTTGGCATCATTTCCGGCGAGCAGTCGGCAAGGCAGTTGGCGTCGCGCGGTATCTCGGGCGAGTCGGGCGTGGCAGCCGAGAAGCTGCGCAGTGGCGACTTCACTGCCGAGGAATGGCCGCAGCTCAGCGCCGGCATGCGCAAGCTCATCGGTCGCAGTGTTTTCATCTACGACCGCAGCGCGCCGACGCTGGATGAGGTTGTCCGCACGATCCGCCGCTGGAAGCAGGAACACGGCATCCGCATTGCGTGGGTGGACTACCTGCAGCGCATCCGCGTGCCGCGCTCGAACAGTCGAGCCGAGGAAGTGGGCGAGGTGGCCCGCACCCTGAAAACGCTGGCGCGCGACCTCGATATCCCAATTGTGGTGCTGGCACAGGTCAAGGCTGATGTGGACACCCGCAACGGCAGTAAACGGCCGAACTTGGGCGACATCGCAAATAGCGACGAGGCCACGCGAGAGGCGGACATCATCGCGTTCCTGTACCGCCATTGCGTCTACGACCGCGAGAGCGGCGATCCAACTAAGGCGGAACTCAACGTCGAGAAGAACAGGCATGGGCCATGCGGAGGCTTCAGCCTCGGTTTTGACGGCAAGACCATGCGCTTCCTTGATCCGGAGCTGCAGCCCGACTACCTGGATCAGCCGCCGGCACCGCGGCGCGCGCGCAGCGTTCCCGTGCATACCACCGCAGCAGCGGCAAGGGCAGGTGACCAATGACCACCTACATCCTCAACACCGGCAACGCCCGCGAACGCATGGTTGCTGTGTGGCAGTTCGCCTGTCAGTACCTGGAGTTGGGAAAGGCCGTCCGGGTCGACATCAAGGAATGCAAATCCACGCGCAGCTTGGAGCAGAACGCAATGCTGCACGCCATCTGCGAGGACATTGCCCGACAGCGGCAGTGGGTTGGTCGCTGGATCGACAAGGAGGGCTGGAAACGCCTGCTGGTCGACGCATGGGCGCGCAGCGAGAACCGGCAGCAGGGCGACCTTGTCCCATCGCTGGACGGTGCCAGTGTCGTGAACCTGGCCGTGCAAACCCGGACCATGTCCATCGGCGACATGGCCGACCTGATCACCTTCGCGCAGTCGTGGGCTGTGGACAACGACGTGAGGCTACGGGACGTTGCACCGGTGCGCGATCAGCAGATGGCCGAGGAAGTTAGGAGGGTTGCATGACGTCCATTCTTCCTCCGAAGGCGCCAGCCGCTGGCCTTGGCTGGGTCGAAATGCCATCTCCGCCGCGCTGGGTATCGCTTGGCTATGAAGCCCGCATGTTCCGGCATCCGGCGCGCGGGCTGAACGTCATCTCGGCTGTCGAGGTGGCTTCGGACCCTGGCGACATCGACAAGGGGCCGGAGTACCACGTCAGCATCAGCCGCGACGGCAAGCGCTGCAGCACCAGCGACGCCCGCAAGGTGCTGGAGGATTTCGGCATGGACGGCGCTGAGGAAGACAACCACGTCCCCGACGGCGTGGTCCGAAACTTCTGGCGGCCAGTGGCCGAGCGCCTGATCGGCATCGAATGCCCGTGCAAGAGCAGTGAGCCCGTGATGGTCGAGGACAAAGGTGACTACGTGTGGCGCGGCGCCCCAGGAGGGCATGGCTGATGCGCACCAAGAACGCCAAGGCAATCACCCCGGCTGAGAGCTCGCACCTGGAGGCCGTCAAGTTGCTCCCCTGCAGCGTCTGCGATGCCCCGCCGCCCAGCGACGCCCACCACATCAACCAAGGCCAGCACTTCACGACCGTGGCCCTGTGCAAGGACTGCCATCAAGGCAGCTTCAACGGCTGGCACGGCCAGAAGCGAATGTGGACGGTCATGAAGATGGACGAACTGAAGGCTCTGAACGTGACGTTGGAGCGGCTCAACAAGAGGAAAGCAGCATGATCACCCTGATCCTTCCGTACCCGATCAGCGCCAACCGCTATTGGGCAACCCGCGTCATCAAGCGAAAGGGCGCGAAGTTCTCCTCGGCGATGACCTACGTGACACCGGAGGCTGAGCGGTACAAGCGCGATGTGGCAATGCTGGCGCTGGCTGCTGGCTTGCGAGCACCGGCAGCGGGTCGGGTGGCCCTCCTGATCCGCCTGTTCCCGGAGCGGCCGCAGGATTGGGCCCGCCGCGCCCGTCGTGAGCCGGACACCTGGGACGACACCGTGCGCTGCATCGACCTCGGCAACTGCGAGAAGGTGCTGTCCGATGCGCTCAACGGCATTGCCTGGGCGGACGACAAGCAGCTGCGCCGGATCGTGCTGGAGCGCTGCGAGCCGGACGAGAAGGGAGCCCGGGTCGAGGTCGAGATTGAGTTCATCGCCGCCGCGCCGTCGCTGCTGGATGGAGTTGCCGCTTGAGCCGAACAGTATTCGAGAAGCGGTACGACGCCAGGCTGCGCCGGTTCGGCCGCTGCTCGGTGTGCCAATTCCGGGAGCTGACCGACGGGACGTTCCACTGTGCGCGGAACCCGGATAGGCAGGGCGCGTGCGTGATCGATGGGCAGCTGCCCAAGTTTCAGTTTGATTCCAGTTCGGTGGAGGACCTGCGCGATGCGAAATGAAGATGGGCTTATTGCGGAGCTGCGGCTTTGGGGAAATGCCCATGTAAACCGGTTCGCATTGAGTCGAGCTGACCGCAGCATTCACGTCCTTGACAAGGTGCGCGACCATGCGCCGGGAACGGTTGAGAACGCAAAGCGTGATCTCATTGGGCGTGACGGCTCAGGCCGCCGCCGGTTCATGGCCAAGCGCAGCGGGGTGGATGCCATGCACATCCTGCCGACGTGGGCGGTGGATCCGATCCAGTCAACCAATGACGCGGATCAACCACACGACAACCCGGAGATCGCTGTGGACTTGGGCATTCCCGACGAGCTCAGGTGGATTGATAGAGCTTTTGCAGCAATGCACCGGGAGAGTCCGCTGCGCGCAATCATCCTTAGAATTGAGTTCACTGTTGCCGCCAGCCGTGGAGTCAAGGTACGCATGGCGTGCGAGCAGTTTGAAAAGGAGATGGCCCGTCGATTGGGGGTTGACCCTCCGGAGGTGGCGGAGGATGACGCCCCTGCGTTGTCGGTTCGCCAGTACCGATATGAGCTAGCCAGGGCGCAGGATCTGCTTCGGGGAATGAGGTGGGCCGTTGCAGCTTGACAGTGACGGCACCAAATGATCGAATTATGTGACCGTCAATAATTGTCTCCAAAGCCCTGGCCAAAAGCCGGGGCTTCTCCGTTTCTGCCCGTCCCCCTGATCCGGACCAATCATCGAAGCCAGCCGGCTGCGGTGGCGGGCCTCTATTGCTTGGAGCAACCCATGTCCGCATACGACAACGCAGCCGCCTTGGTGCGGAAGTGGGAGGGCTGCCACCTGAAGGCCTACCCGGACCCTGCCAGCGGCGGTGATCCGTGGACCATCGGGTTCGGCGCCACCGGCCCGGGCATTCGCCGCGGTGTGGTGTGGACCCAGCAGCAGGCCGAGGAGCGGCTCGAGCAGGACGTGAAGCGGTTCGTTGATGGTGTGCGGCGCATGCTGCAGCGCCCGGCTACGGACAAGCAGCTGGGTGCGATGGCGTCGCTGGCCTACAACATCGGCCTTGCGCGCTTCGAGAAATCCACGCTGCTGCGCTTGTTCAACGAGGGCAAGCCCGAGGCGGCCTGCAAGCAGTTCGGCGTGTGGGTCATGGCTGCCGGCAAGCGCATGCAGGGCTTGGCCAACCGTCGTGCAGACGAGGCGAAGGTGTTCGCTGGCGGGGAGCTGGGGGCTTGATGGATATGACCGGCACCGATGTCGCAGTCGGCGGCGGAATCGCGCTCCTTGGGAAGTTCCTCTGGGATCGTTTCGTCAGCACCGACGGCAAGTCTTACGACGCCTTGGTCAACCAACAGGGGGATCGCATCAATGCTCAGGAACAGCGGCTTGTTGCCCTGGAGACGGGGCTGGATGAAGAGCGCAAGGCCCGCCGCGATGCGGAGTCCAAGGTCTACGAGCTGACCCTACGGATACAGCGGCTGGAGTCGGAACTGCGCCGGCACAACATCGAGGTGCCCCAGTGATCACCCGCGCCCACATCCTCGCCGGGCTCGGCCTGTTCCTCGCTGGCTGCCTGCTGGGCCGCGAGTGGCGCGACCGTTCGGCAGATCTGGCAGAGAGCCAGCAGGAGGTCAAGGCGCTGGCCGCGCAGGTCGAGGCAGTGCAGGGCGCCCGGACCATCGAGCAATCCCAAGGCCAGGCACTGGCCACCATCGGAGCCAAGCATGAAGAAGACCGGGAAGCGGCCGAGGCCGTCCCTGCTGCTGTTGTTGCTGATCTGCGCAATGGCAATGTCCGCCTGCGGCAAGAGTGGGCCGGCTGTGAGACCCGACTACTGTCCCAAGCCGTCGCCAGCACCGTCGAACGTGATGCGCTTGCCGCAAGCAGAGAAGAGGCTGCGGGCCGAATTGTTCGAATCGGCCGAGACGCCGACGACCAGCTCGCAGCCTGCCAAGCCGTGATCAAGGCTGACAGGGTAGAGGTCCAGCCGTGAGCCAGGTTGTTCACCTTGTCCCCAATAACGCCCTGTGCGTCGACCAGCAGCAGCTTGCTGCGCGCATCCGTCAGTTCGCTGACCGTATTGAGGCCGGCGAGTTCGGGAGCCTGGAGAAGGTCTGCCTGGTGATGGACGGTCCGAAGGTCGATTACCGGGTGTATGGCCGGCAGTGCAACTCCGCCGAGCTGGTGGGCCTGCTGGAGTGGTGCAAGGCGCGGATCATGCAGGGTGATGAGTAATGGCAAGGCCGAGTAAGTACAGCCAGCAGCTGGCAGACGCGATCTGTGAGCAGCTGATTGATGGCAAGAGCCTACGCACCATTTGTTCCACGGCGAAGATGCCGGGACGTTCCACGGTATTGCGTTGGTTGGCTGAGAACGAAGCATTCCGGGGCCAATACGCACGCGCACGCGAGCTGCAGGCCGACACGCTGGCAGAAGAGATCCTCGACATCGCCGACAAGGCGGTGCTGGGCGAGCGCCTGAAGAAGGACGGAAAGGGCAAGGTACTGGAGCGCACCACCGGCGACATGGTCGAGCGTTCCAGGCTGCAGATCGATGCGCGCAAGTGGTACGCCGGCAAGCTGCAGCCCAAGAAGTACGGGGAGCGTGTGGCGCTGGACCATGGCGTGCAGGACAACCTGGCCGATCAGTTGAGGGCCGCCCGTGAGCGCGCAGCTGGCCGCGAGTCCTGAGCAGCAGCTGGTAGAGGCCATTGCCTCGTTCCAACATGACCCGCTGGGGTATGTGCTGTTCAACTTCCCCTGGGGTGAGAAGGGCGGTCCGCTTGAAGGCAAGTCCCTGCGCAAATGGCAGCGTCGGCAGTTGGAGAAGATCGGCGTCAAGCTGAAGGCCGGTGCCGCTGATGCCGGCGAGGTGATCCGCCAGGCTGTCGGCTCCGGTCACGGCATCGGCAAGTCCGCGCTGGTGGCCATGCTGATCAAGTGGGCGTTCGACACGTTCGAGGACACACGCGGCGTCGTCACGGCAAACACCGACAACCAGCTCCGCACGAAGACGTGGGCCGAGCTGTCGAAGTGGCACGCGATGAGCCTGACGAAGGGCTGGGCCACGCTCACTGCTACGGCGTTGATCAGCTCAGCGCCTGGCCATGACAAGACGTGGCGCATCGACGCGGTGCCGTGGTCGCAGAACAACACCGAGGCATTCGCCGGTCTGCACAACGAGGGACGGCGCATCCTGCTGGTGTTCGATGAGGCCTCTGCCATCGCTGACAAGGTCTGGGAAGTGGCCGAGGGCGCGCTGACCGACCAAGGCACCGAGATCGTCTGGACCGCTTTCGGCAACACCACCCGCAACACTGGGCGGTTCCGCGAGTGCTTCCGCAAGTTCAAGGCCAGCTGGGATACCGAGCAGATCGACAGCCGCACCGTTGAGGGTGTGAACCTGGTCGAAGCGGCCCGCATGGTGCGCGACTACGGCGAGGACAGCGACGTGGTGAAGGTGCGCATACGCGGCCTGTTCCCGTCCATGTCAGCCCGCCAGTACATCGCCGAGGCAGACGTTGTCGCAGCCTACGGGCGCCACCTGCGGCCGGAGCAGTACAGCTGGGCTCCCAAGATCCTCACGCTCGACCCAGCTTGGGAAGGCGACGACGAGCTGGTGATCGGCTTGCGGCAGGGCCTGTACTTCCGGGTGCTGAAGACGCTGCCGAAGAATGACAACGACGTGCACGTAGCCACGATCCTCGCCCAGTTGGAGGACGAGCATCAGGCCGATGCGGTGTTCGTGGATGGCGGTTATGGCACGGGCATCGTGTCCGTTGGACGCACCTGGAACCGCGACTGGCGGCTGGTGTGGTTCTCGGGTGAGTCCAGCGATCCGGGCTGCCTGAACAAGCGCGCCCAGATGTGGAAGGAGGCGCGCGACTGGCTCAAGGAAGGCGGCGCCATCCCCGAAGACCCAACGCTGCGCGACGAACTGCAGGCGCCCGAGACGGTGCCGCGCTTGGACGGCAAGGTGCAGATCGAATCCAAGAAAGACATGAAGCGCCGCGGCCTGCCCAGTCCCAATCGGGCCGACTCGCTGGTGCTGTCCTTCGCCTATCCGGTGATGGCAAAGCCCAGATTCCCCGATGGCACTCCAGTGGTGCCGCGCGACGACAACGACGCCCAGGCGGGCGAGCCCTACAACCCGTTGAGGTGATGCAGATGTGTACAAGTACCCCGAAGGTCAAGCCGGTGGCCGCAGCGCCGCAGGTCGGGCCCGAATCAATCGATGATGCCGCGATCAACGAGCGCGACCGGGAAAGGCAGCGTCAGCGTCTGCGCCGTGGCCGTGCGTCGACCATCTTGGCCGGGGACACCGCCGCCACCCCTACCGCGCCCGTCAAGACGGCACTGGGAGCCTAAGCGTGGCTATCGACCGGCTGGAGCTGCTGAAGCACTGCAAGTATCGCGCCACAGCAATGAAGGAGGCGCAGTCCGAATGGAAGGGCGACTGGCAGCAGGCGTCCGAGTACATCGACCCGACTCGCGGCCGCTTCAGCGACAAGCAAGGCAAGCCGATCAAGCGCAGCCGCGCCAAGATCATCAACAGCAAGGCCACCGAGGTCCTGCGTGTGATGGCGGCCGGCATGATGTCGCACATGACGAGCAAGGCTCGGCCTTGGTTCAAGGCTGGCATTGCCAACTCGCAGCAGGCGGAGCTGTTCGGCGTGCGCGTCTGGCTGGATGCGATTTCCCAACTGCTCCGCGACACCCTGGCCGGCAGCAACTTCTACAAGGCCATGCCGGTTGTCTACACCGAGGACGGCCTGTTCGGCACGGCGCCAATGCTGGTGCTGGAAGACAGCAAGGACGTGGTGCGGTTCTACCCGCTGACCTGCGGCACCTATGCCGTGGGCCTGGACGACGATCAGCGTGTTGACTCTCTGTGGCGCCAGTACAGCCGCACTGCGCGCCAGCTGGAGAAGCGCTACGGTCGTGATCGGCTACCGCGCACCGTCCAGTCCGCACTGGATCGTGGCGGTGATGAGAAGTTCTGGCTGCAGTCGCTGATCGAGCCGAACCCGGATGCAAAACCGGGCATGGGGCCGCTCGGCATCCAGGCACCGCACCTGCGCCCCTACCGCGAGGTGGTATGGATCGACGCCGGCACGGACGACGGCACCGGCGTGCTGGACATTGGCGGCCACTACGAAGCCCCGTTCGTCGTTGCACGCTGGAACCCGGTGGCTGAGGACATCTATTCCACCAGCCCTGCGGTGGACACGCTGGGCGACATCAAGCAGCTGCAGTACCTGGAAGGCGAGAAGCTCCGAATCATGGAGCAGCTGTCCGACCCTACCCTGGCGGTGCCGGATACTCTCCGTGCCCGCGGCGGTGCAAAGCTCCGCAAAGGGGCGCATATCTACCTGCCGCCCGATGAGGCGCGAGGGGCTGAGGTCCGTCCGGTCTACACGCCAGACGCTCGTTCGCTGGCGCAGATACGCGAGGAGATCGCAACGATCGAGGCCCGCATTGAGCGGGCTTTCTTCTATCAGCTGTTCCTGATGATGGAATCGCTGGGCGATCAGACTGGGCGCACCGCAACCGAGATTGCCGAGCGTCGCGAAGAGAAGGCGGCGGTGCTTGGGCCGACACTGGAATCGATCACCGATGAGGTGCTTGACCCGGTGATCATCCGCGTGTTCCGCCTGCTGGAGCGGGCAGGTCGCATCCCGGATCTGCCCGAGGCATTGGCCGGTACACCGCTGCAGATCGAGTACACGTCCATCCTTGCCCAGGCGGCGAAGGCCAATGGTGTCAGCACGATCGAGCGCGTGGTGCAGTTTGCTGCAGGCGTTGCGCAGGCTACCGGCAACCCGGCGGTACTGGACAAGCTGGATGGCGACCAGGCTGTCGATGAGTACAGCAGCGCAGTTGGCGGTCCTGCCTCGATCATCCGCAGCGATGACAACGTGGCCAGCATGCGTGCCGACCGTTCGCAGCAGCAGCAGATGCAGCAGATGGCGGCTTTGGCCCAGCCAATGAAGGACGGCGCGCAGGCGATCAAGACGGCCGGCGAGGCGGTTCCGGAGGATGGTTCCGCAGCTCAGGCGCTGATGGATGCAATGGGTGGCGGACAGTGAGCCGCGACATGTTCCGGACGGAGCAGGAACTGGAAGACCAGCGCCGGCACGAATCACTGGCCAGGCTTCAGCACCAGCAGCTTGTCGAGGATGTCCGCGGCGTTCTGGACGATCCGCGGATGCGCCGGCTGCTGTGGCAGTTCGTGCAGGCAATGGGGTTGGATGCCTCGCCATACCGCGTTGAGCCAACGGACACCGCTCGCGCCATCGGCAGGCAGGAAGCGGCGCAGTGGTGGTTGAACGCCATTCGCGATAACTGCCCTGAGCGCGAGGCACAGATGCGTGCCGAGGCCAACAAATCACTGAAGCAGCTGCTTGCGCAGCTCCGAGCCAACGAGGAAGCAGAAGATGAGTGAATCCAATACGGTCGATGCTGGCAACGCTGGCGGGACCACCGAAACCACCAACACCGCGACGCAGCAGGAAGCCGGGGCAAAGCCGACGGTAACCGAGGGCCAGGGTGGCGGGGAAGCTTCGGGCGCACCGCAGGGCGAAGGCGAGGGTGGCAGTAACGCCAATCCCAAGCCGGAAGGCCAGCAGAGCGCACCGGAGCAATACGAGGCGTTCAAGGTGCCGGAGGGCTTCGCGCTCGAAGGCGACCGCCTCAAGACTGCCGGCGAGTTCTTCAAGACCAATGGCTGGACGCAGGAGCAGGCCCAGCAGGCCGTCGACCTGTACAGCCAGATGGCCGGGCAGGACGCGGCGGCGCTGCAACAGGCGATGGAAGACAAGCGCGTCGAGCAGGTTGCGCAGTGGGGCGAGCAGACGAAACAGCAGCTCGGCGACAAGTACGACGAGACGGTCAGCCTTGCCACCACTGCGGTAAAGGCCATCAACGATCCCGAGTTGACCAAGGCATTCAATGAGCTGGGCCTTGGCAATCACCCGGCGATGGTCAATGCCTTTGCCTTCTTCGGCCGCGTCATGCGCGACAGCTCGATGGATGGGCTGGGCGGCGGCACCAGTACCGGCAACCAGGCCACCGACCACGCAAGCGTGCTGTACGGCAACAACGCCTGATTCACCACCACCCCGAAACCCACGGCCACCGCAAGGTGGCTTTTTCATTTCTGGAGATTGAAATATGTCGACCGTAGGCAATACCTACCTGACCCTTGCGGACGTGTTCAAGCGCACCGACGCCAACAAGCAGATCGCCGCTGTCATCGAGCTGTTGGCTCAGACCAACCCGATCCTGCAGGACATGATCGTCAAGGAGTGCAACGACGGCACTTCCCACCTCACCACCGTGCGCACCGGCATCCCCGAGGCCACGTGGCGCATGCTGTACCAAGGCGTTCAGCCCACCAAGTCCACCACCGCGCAGGTGCGTGACGCCACCGGCTTCGCTGAAGCGTGGAGCGAGATCGACCAGAAGCTCTACGAGCTGACCCAGGACAAGGCCGGTCTGCGCCTGTCCGAAGCATCTGCGTTCCTCGAAGGCCTCAACCAGACCTGGGCTCGCGCCTTGTTCTATGGCGACCAGGCCACCACGCCGCAGATGTTCACGGGCCTGACGCCGCGCTTCAACAAGAAGGCGACCAGTGGATCCGGCAACCAGATCGTGGACGCTGGCGGCACCGGTTCGGACAACACCTCGATCTGGTTCGTAGTGTGGGGCGAGAACACCGTGCACGGCCTGTACCCGAAGGGCAGCACCGCGGGCATTTCCCGCGACGACAAGGGTTCGCAGACGAAGACCCTGACCGATGGTTCGGTGTACGACGTGATGCGCGAGAAGTTCCAGCTGGATGCTGGCTTGTCGGTGCGCGATTACCGCTACGTGTCGCGCATCGCAAACATCGATGTCTCTGATGCGCAGGCGGGCACCGTGAAGCTGTACGACTTCATGCGCAAGGCTTTCTACAAGCTGCACCAGCGCAAGGTCACCGGTGGCAAGGCAGCCATCTACCTCAACAAGGACATGCTGGAAGTCCTGGACACGCTGGCTACCAACGGCGGCACCACCGACAACTTCGTGCGCCTGACCCGCAAGGAGATCGAGGGCGAGGAAGTGCTGGCCTATCGCGGTATCCCGCTGCGCGAGTCGGATGCGCTGCTGAACACCGAAGCCCGCGTGGTCTGACCGACCGCACCAACCCTTGGCAGTGGGCTTCGGCCCGCTCGCCGTTAAGTCATTCCAGGAGCACATCACCATGATCCTTGATCTACAGAACCTGTTCTCGAACGCACAGGCAGTGCTGGCGAGCGCAGCATCCACCAACGTGATCGACCTCGGCGCCACTGGCACTGTCGTCGGAGAAGGCGCCCCCATCAAGCGCGACATCGGTCCAGGCATTCCGGTTCCGCTGCGTGTCCAGGTGGTCGAAGCCTTCAACAACGCCACCAGCCTGCAGGTCGAACTGCAGGTGTCGGCTACCGAGAACTTCGCTTCGCCCACGACCGTCGGTTCGCAGACCCTGCCGCTTGCCAGCCTGGCCGCCGGCGCCGTGTTCGGCGGTCTGTACTTCGTGCCGCGCGGCGTCAACCAGCGTTATGCCCGCCTGAACTACACCCTGGTTGGCACGGCTCCGACCACGGGCAAGATCACCGCGGGCATCGTTGCCGGCCACCAGGAGAACAACCTGTGACCGGCCTTCGCGTGCGCGCGACCCGGCGCGGATTCTTTGGGCAGCAGCGCGAACCCGGCGACGAGTTCGAGATCGACAGCGACAAGCAGATGGGCTCCTGGATGGAGAAGGTCGGTGACCAGGCCGTGGCCGAGAAGTCGGCGCCACCGGTTGACCAATTCCTGGCTCGCAACGCTGATCTGATCAAGGCGGATCTGCCCGGCCTGGCGGTTGAGCAGCTGGCTGCCTATCGCGAACTGGAAGCCTCGGCCGAAAAGCCCCGCAAGGGTGTCATCGAGGCAATCGACCAGGCCGTGGCCGAGAAGTCGGCAAACGCCTAACCGGCAACCACAGAGGCCACCTTCAGGTGGCCTCTCTCTTTCTGGAGCAGCACATGAAGCTGGTTTCGATGAAGCGCAGCGAGGTGGACAAGGGCGAGGCAGAGAGCTGCTCGCCGTGTCATGGCGACACGCCCGACTACCCCTGGGGCCTGCGGCTGAACCTCAATGAAGAACAGCTGGCGCAGCTGGGTATCGGCGCCATGCCAACGGCAGGTGCGGTGATCCTGATCGAGGCCAAAGGCGTCGTGTCGAGCATGCGCGAGGAGCAGATCGACGGGAAGCTTCAGCGTGGGCTGGAGATCCAGATCACCGAGCTTGGCGTGGACACTGGCGCAGGCGAGACGGTGGCCGAGCGCCTGTATCCGGCCAAGGACAAGGCGTAAGCCATGCCTTCCAAGATCGACATCTTCAACTTGGCGCTGCTGAAACTGGCTCAGGACGCAACGATTGCCAGCTTCACGGAGCGGTCCAAGGAATCCCGAATCGCTGCACGCCTGTGGGAGCCCATGCGCGACCTGGTGCTTGCCGAGCGGCAGTGGCCGTGGGCCATGCGCGCGATGCCGCTGGCTGTGGCCAGCGAGCCGGCAATGCCTGGCTGGCAGCTGCGCTACTCACGTCCGGCTGACTGCATCACCGTGGTGGCGGTCACGGATGAGGCCGGCGTGCGCGCCGCTCGTCGCATGTCGCGGTGGTGCGAGGACGACTTCCGCCTGCGCTACGCGGTTGAATACGAGGTGGCCGGTGGCGAGGAGGGCACCAGCATCCTTGCCGACATCGAGCAGGCCTACCTGATCTACGTCGCGCGCGTCGAAGACACCGAGCGCTATCCACCGAGTTTTGTGGATGCGCTGGCCTGCAAACTGGCCGAGGAAGCAGCGCCGGCGATCATTGGTGATCGAGGCTTCAGCTCAAAGCCAAACCTGAAGCAGCTGTACCAGATGGCCCTGAGCCAGGCAGCTGCTCACGCCTACAACGAGGGCGTGCACGACGACGATCCGTACATGCCGGCCGCTCAAGCGGCGAGGGGCTGAGGCGATGCCGAATTTCCCGCAACCGTCCTTGGCTGGCGGCGAGCTGTCGCCAGGGCTGCATGGCCGCGTGGACCTTGCCCGTTACATGACCAGCCTGGCCACGTGCCGCAATGTGGAGACCAAGCCAACGGGAGGTGCAGCGAAGCGCCCTGGATACATCTTTCGCGGCGAGGTGAAGCACCACGACCGCGACACCCGGCTTGTCCCGTTCATTTACTCCACGGAGATCAACTACCTGATCGAGATGGGGGACGGCTACTTCCGGTTTTGGGTGGACGGGGTGCTGCTTCGCGATGGCCTTGGGCAGCCGGTTGAGGTGGTTACGCCCTACACGGGAACCATGATCTACGACGTTCGTTTTACCCAGTCGGCAGACGTGATGTATCTGGTGCACCCGTGGATCCCACAGAAGGAGCTGCGCCGGCTCACTGCGACCACGTTCGAGCTGCGCAACTTCGAGTTTCGCCGTGGGCCGTTCCGCGCCTTCAACACCGATGAGGCTGCAGTAATGGCCGTGTCAGGGACGCAAGGCGTGGTCAACGTGACGGTCAACGTGTCCACCTTCACGCCCGAGATGGTTGGTTCGCTGCTGTACGTCGAGGAGAAGGAGCTGCGCTCCGTCAAACCGTGGGTATCTGCGGAAAAGAACGTCCCCCTCGGCGCGTATCGCCGCAGCGACCAGAAGGTCTACCGGTGCGTGTCGGTGCCAACAAGTCTTGGTGGGAAAGGTTCTCCATACTACGTCTGCGGTGGCGTCCGCCCGGTGCATGACGTTGGCCGGGCATTCGATGGTCCGCAGGACGTGAAAGACGATGGCGTTAACTCCTACGCCGTGGGTGTGGAGTGGGAATATGTACACGGTGGCTTCGGCATCCTGCAGGTAACCGAGTTCGTCAGCGCATACGCGGTGAAGGCCACCGTCATCGAACGCATCCCCGACAGCATCATCGGTACTGCGCCGGCTCCCGTCGGCGGTCCCTGGTCCTTTAGTGGCGACGGCACCGCCAAGGTTTTCCCCATCACCGGCGCGGCCAGCGGGTCCTACCTGGACTACAGGGTCACCATCAATGGTGTTCCTGTGCAATCCAACCCGTTCTATCCAGGCGGTAGCGGTACTGGCGGTTCCAGCACCGGCGGCATCGGGCGCGGTGGTAACGGCACGACTACGGAGGCGCTGTAATGGCACAGGGCTGGACGATCAACGCCATCACCGGGCAGATCACGTTCTACGAGGCGCCGCCGGCTGGTACAGACAACATCGTCGTGACGGAGTTCGCCGCGGGCGCCAATGGCGGCACCGACGTGTGGGCAGTCGGCGCCTGGTCGTATCGCTACGGCTATCCCGGCGAGGTGGAGTTCTACGCCGATCGAATCTGGTTTGCCGGTACGCCGGGCGATCCGCAGACGGTGTGGGCATCGAACATCGGCGACTACAACAACTTTGGCCGCAGCTCCCCGATCGTGGACAGCGATGCGGTGTCCTTCACCATCAACGCGAGGCAAGTGAACGCCATCCGCGACCTGGTGCCGCTGGACAGCCTGCTGGTACTGACCACCGGCGGAGAGTGGAAGGTCACCGGTGGGCAGGACGATGTGGTCACTCCCAGCACCATCGGCATCAAGCCGCAGTCCTACTATGGCGTTGGTAACGTACCGGCCAGGGCTTTGGGCGAATCGGCGATCCTGCTGCAAGAGCAGGGCCAGAAGGTTCGTGACCTGGCCTATCAGTTCGAGAAGGATGGGTTCCGTGGCAGCGAGATCAGCATCTGGGCCGATCACCTGGTAGAGGGTTACAGCTTTCGCTGGATCGAGAAAGCCGCGGCGCCATGGCAGATCGTATGGCTGGTGCGCAATGACGGTGTACTGGTGGGCTGTACCTACCTGCCCGAGCAGGAGGTTAGCGGCTGGCACCGGCATGACACGGGACGTGATACCGAGAATCCCGAGATCGGCGAGGACCGTGTGCTGGATGTGTGCTGCCTGCCCCGGAAGGATGAAACCCAGACTTATGCGCTGGTACGCCGCGTGGTCAATGGGCAAGTTCGACAGTACATCGAGCAGAAGGCTCCGACGCGCCAGCCCGAGACTTTGGACTGGAAGTACCTGGACAGCATGCTGACATACGATGGCCGCAATGCCTCGATGACCACGATCACCCTCACTGGCTCAGGCTGGACGGAGAACGACGAGCTGACAGCGTCAGCCAGCGATGCGGTGTTCACCGGTGGCAGCGATGTCGGCGATGGCCTGCTGCTGCGACTGGGCAGCGAACAGGTGCGGTGCGTAATCATTGAGTTCATCAGCACCGTAGCGGTGAAGGTGCGCAGCATCGGCCAGGTGCCGACGGCACTGCGGAATGTCGCAGTGCTGAATTGGACCTTGCAACGAGACAGCATCGGCGGCCTTGGGCACCTGGAGGGCCGGACCGTGTACGCGTTGGTGGACGGAAATGTGGAGCGCGACCTGGTCGTGTCGGCCGGTAAGGTGCAGTTGCAGCGTCCAGGCGGCGTGGTGCAGGTCGGCCTTCCGTATGGCGCGCACATCGAGACGCTGGAGATCAACAGCGCCAGTGGTGAGGCGGTCCGGGCAATGAAGAAACTGACCTTCGAGATCGCCTTGGTCGTGCGGAACACGCGCGGCGTTCATGTCGGCGGTTCGCTGGATGCGCTGGACCCGATTGCACAGCGGCAGTTCGAGAACTACGACGAACCGACCGAAGCGCATACCGGCATTTTCAAGAAGAACATCACCGCCCGTTGGGGAGAGGATTGCGGACACGTGCACATCTTTAGCGACGACCCGCTGCCGATGGAGATCCTGTCCATCGTCCCGAAAGTGGCCATCTCTGACTGATGCGTACCGTTTTGGTACCCGCGGAACCGGCGCACGTCGGAGAGATCGCTGTGCGCGCTCGGCAACAGGACATTGCCGAGCTGTGGGCGCTTTCCCGCACTACGCCCGCTGAGGCGCTGACGCGGGGGCTGGCGACGACAGTGGATGCCACCACTGCTTTGCTGGACGGACGCCCAGTGGCCATGTTCGGCGCCTCACCGTATTCGATCCTGGGCGGAATGGGGACGCCTTGGATGATCGGCACCACCGACCTGCGGAGCTGGTCGGCCCAGAAGGAACTGCTGCGTGTTGCTGCCCCTGCGGTCGAGCGCATGCAGGAGCGGTTCCCCGCGCTTCTGTTCAACGCCGTTGACGCCCGCAACAAAGCGGCCAAGCGCTGGCTGCGGTGGCTCGGTTTCCAGTTCCTAGAACCCATCCCAGTTGGCCCTGACGGGCTCCCGTTTATCCCATTCTGGAGAAAAGCCGGTGTGTGAACCGACCACCATCGCCTTGATTGCAACCACGGTGCTGACGACCGCCTACCAGGCGAACGCCCAGCGGCAGGAAGGCAAGGCCAACGCAGCCATCGCGGAGAACAATGCCCGGCTGGCAAGTGCTGACGCCGACGCGACCAACGCGCAGGCTACTCGCGACATGGAGCAGCAGTCTTGGCGCACGCGCGCTCTGCTGGGCCAACAGCGGGCATCCATCGCTGCCAACAACCTTGATCCCACGTTCGGCAGCGCCGCCGAGATCATGGGCGAGACGGCCATGTTCGGCGAGGTCGACCAGCAGACGTTGCGCATGAATGCCGCTCGACAGTCGTGGGGATTTAACGCTCAGGCAACGAATTACCGCAACCAGGGGTCTCTGGCGCGCTGGAGTGGCAACACCCAAGCGGCCGGCACAATTCTCGGGGGTCTGGCATCGGCGGCGAATCAGGCCTATAGCGCGTACGGCTCCCGTAGTGCCAGCAAATCCCGAGTGGGCGGCGGCACCACTGGCACCGTCAACAACGGCAGCTGGATGGGAGGGTACGCCTGATGGCCACCTTGATTCCCCGCAGCCCTGGCCCGCAGGTCCAGCAGCAGATGGGTCCGCAGGTGCGAAACACTGCGCAGGTCGACATGTCGCCAGCCGTCCGTGCTGCCGGCGTGCTCGGCAAGACTGCCGGTGACTTCTTCCAGCAGCAGAAGGATAAGGCGGATCTCACGGCGGTTATGCAGGCGCGTCGTGAGCTTTCCGATTGGGAGGGCAGCACTTTCAATCCAGCCAACGCCGACGGCATTGCCAAGTACCAAGGGAAAAACTCGCTGCAAGCGCACGATGTGCTGCTCGGTGACTTGGATAATCGGGTCAGCGACATTCGTTCCAGGTTGTCCGCCGATCAGCAGCAGCGTTTCGATGCTGTGGCGTTCTCATTCCGCGACTCCGTGCAGGGGCGGCTGAACAACTATGCCGATCGCGAGTACAGCGCCTACGAGGCGGCTGAGCACAAGGCCACGATCGAGAACATTGGGCAGGACGCCGTAAGCGCTGGCATGTCTGGCGACTTTGGCCTGGCCGACAACCGCCTGCAGGAGGCGATAGGAATTGCCTCGGCATCCTACGAATCGCAAGGGCTTGGCGCGGAAGCCATCAAGGCCAGTGAGCGCGGCATCGTTTCGTCGGTCCGTAAGCAGACAGCGGCAGCCATGGCCACGCGTGACCCATTCGCGGCCGAGGACTACTACCACCGCTATGCCGACCAGATGACCCCGGAGGATCGCGCGCAGGTCGAGCGCACGCTGTACCCCGTGGTGAAGGACCGTGCAGCGTATGAGCTGGCCCAATCTCTCGCTGAAGGCCGTGGTGCAATCGAGCCGCTTCCGGCGCCGGCTTCGCGCGGGTTGCCGTCGGCAGCGGTTGCCAAGGCGATCGATGACGCGGCGAAGGCCGAGGGGCTGGACGCAGCTGGCCGCGCGGACCTGTATGCGCTGGCGGAGCAGGAATCCGGGTTCAACGCTGGCGCCGTGAACAAGGAAGTGCTGGACGATGGCGACCAAGCAACCGGGCTTTTCCAGTACCGGGCAACCAGTGCCGGCGGCATCGACCGGAAAGATGCCGCGGCTTCGGCCCGGCGTGCGGCGCGCGAGTACCGGGAGCGGTTGGCCAAAGGTGGGCGCGAGTTCGCTATCGCCGCGCACTTCGCGGGTGAGGGCGGTGCTGATGCGGTGGTTAATCGTGGCCGCTCCGCCCAGAATCCGAAGACTGCGCTCTATGTGCGCCAGGTCATGGGGCGATCTGCGCGATGGGCTTCTGAGGGCGATTCTGGTGTTGCGCCGGCTGCACCGATTGCCGCTGGTGCCCGCGCAATACCGACAACCTTGGCCGATGCTGTCGCAGCCATTCCGCGCAGGATGCCGCCGGATCAGCGGGCTGCGACGGAGGGCTATCTGCGCGACATTTTCGCCCAGCGCAAGGATCGGATCGAGCAGGCCAAGCAGCAGGCGGCCATGTCGATCTACGACAAGGTGACCGCAGCGGGTGTAAGCGTGCCGCTGTCGCAGGTATTGGCACCTGCCGAGCTGGCGCTGGTCGGTCAGGATTCCAGCCTCAGCGAGTCCATAAACCGGTATCGGAACCTGATCTCAGAAGGGACGGTGATCGAAGATGATCCGGGGACGCTCGATCGACTGCATCGGATGCAGGCACTTCAGCCATCCGAGTTTTCCAGGCTTCCACTTGGCCAGTACGCCGACAAGCTGAGCGGAAAGACTTTGAAGACTCTGGCCGAGGACCAGACCAAGGCCAACGATCCGGCAAAACGCGTCGACTACATGACGGACGAGCAGCGGCTTAATCGAGGGTTCCAGATGCTGGGGATCGGTACTGACTCCGACGCCAGTGGAGATGGGTCCGGCGACAAGAATGCACCTCGCAGCTCGCTTCGCGGCGAGTTCCGCATCGCGTACCAGAACGCGCAGACGGCGTTTGTGCAGACCACTGGAAAGAAGCCGACGCCAGAACAGGGGGACGTGCTGCTTAGCACCGTGGCCAGACAGTTCTCTCAGAATCTGCAGGCAGGGCGGCTGGGAACAATCCGCGATGAGGACGGAAAGTTCAAGAACAACCCGAAGGTGGCAACTGGCCTCTACAGCGCTGCCGCGCAGTTCGACCTGCAAGTGAGCCAGGCCGATCGTGACGCCGTGCGCGGCGCTTACACCCAGAAGTACGGCCAGGCACCGACCGATGCCTGGGTTACGCAATATCTGTCCCGCAGGATTCAAGGAGCCAAGAAGTGATCGACAACGTGCTGGACGGCTTCGATGAGCTGTCGGATGAGATCGAAAGCAGTCGGCAGGTCACTCTGCGCAGTGCCTACACGGGCACCAGTGCAAAGCCCGAGGAAGCTGCTCGCGCGAACAAACTTTCGGACCAGCTCGGCCAGCCTTACGGAGTTGTGGCGGCAAATCTGAGCGACTTCGAAGACGACGCCCGGCGGCAAGACATATCCGAAGCTGGAAAGCGTTCTCCGCATGTGGCCGAGTTTCTGAGCGATCCGCGACGTATGGCCTTGGCCAGCGATGAAGCTCCAAAGCTGTCTGCCTACACTCAGTCACTTGTTACGGGGCAGATGAGCGCGGCACCGGAGCCAAACATCCTGCAGCAGGTGATTGGCGGGGTTGTGAGTGGTTGGCGGCGCGGCAAGGCCAATGCGTTGGCGATGCTGCCTGCCGGTCCAGCGGTGGTGGATCCCGCTACGGGCAATCTGACTACCGACCGTTCTGCAGAAGAGGCTGCGCTGCGAGCGGATATGGAACGGCGTGCGCAGGCAGCGGATACCACCAGCGCATCGACCGATCGCGGTTTTCAGGCATTCGACCGTGCGAACAAGGCTGATGGATTCACTGGCGCAGTGAAGGAGCTGTACGCCGGGGGAACAGATACGCTCGGCGCCATTGCGGTAACACTTGGCCAGTCGATAGGCATGGGTGCACCAGGGCTGGGCCTGACTGTGGCCACGGGCGGCGGCAGCCGAGTCGTCACCGCTGCCACGGCGGGCACAGGTTCGGGCTTGACCGAGTTTGGCGCCAGCATCTCCGAGAGCATGCAGGATGCTGGTGTTGATCCCACCGATGCCTATGCCGTTGGCCAGTTCCTGCGTGATCCGGCAAAGATGGCCGCAGCACGCGAGAAGGCAGCCAAGCGAGGCATGGCCATCGGCGTCTTTGATGCGCTGACTGCTGGTGTGGCAGGCCACTTCATCAATAACGCACGGCGCAGCGCCACGTCCGCAGTCCTCCGCACCGGCGCTGAAGCTGGCGTCCAGCTTGCCGGTGGCGCTGGTGGTGAGGCCGTCGCGCAGATGCTTACCGAAGACCGCCTCAAGTGGGGCGACATCCTGATGGAGGGCCTGGCCGAGATTCCTACCGGTGCTGTAGAGGTCCACGCCAACTACCGCGCTGCGAAAGCGTCGGGACAGGTCCGCTGGATCAACGAGCGCCTGGAGCAGGTGATGACCTCCGGCGACAGCAATGAGCGCCTTCGCGCAGCCACCGAGTTGGCCGCTGATCTGAAGCTCGGCGAGCGCTCGCCGGAGGACATGAAGGCGCTGACCGCGCAGGTCGCAGGCGAAGACGCGCGGGTGTATCTGGACGCAGAGCAGGCCCAGACGCTATTCCAGTCCGCTCCGCAGGTGCTGCAGGACATGGTGGGCGGCGAGTCCGCTCTGGCCGAGCAGCTAGCCACCGGCCAGATCGTCATTCCGATGGCTGAGTGGATGGCCGCTGTCCCGCGACTGCCGAACCGCGACGAGATCCTGCGCAGTGCCCGCACCACGGCAGAGGGTCTGTCGCCGGCAGAGCTGGAGACGCTGGACATCGAGGGAATGGCGCGCGACTTGGGCGTGCCGCTGGACGCGCCAGCACCGGGCACAACCGCCGCAACCGCCCGCGGCCAGGTGCAGCAATCGGTCATGGCACAGCTGGTGGGAACCGAGCGCTACACCCCGGCGCAGGCCGAAAGCCAGGCGCAGCTCTGGGGAGCTTTGTTCGGTAGGCTGGGCGAGGTCACCGGACAGGATCCGGTGGCGCTGTACGAGCGGTACGCCGCCGGCATTGATGCCGCCGAAGCGACAGCAGAGGGCGGCGAAGCACAGCCTCGCACGCTGATGCAACGCGGCATGGACGCCCTGCGCAGCCTATTCGGCCGGCCGCAGGTTGCCACCGATGGACGCGGCCAGCAGACCATTGAACGCGACGGCGGGACCTATGTGCAGCGCGCAGGACAGTGGCTGCTGGCGGACGATCAGGGCCAGGCTCGCGACTTCCTGACCCTGGACCAAGCGCGCATCGAGGCCGAACGCACTGGCGGCGAGATCGTGCAGGACGATCCAATCGAAGGGCAGCGGCAGACCTGGAGCGTGGCGCTGCCGGACACCGCCGCGCGTGAGGTGTTGGCCGGAGACATCCTGTTTCAGGGTGGTGCCGAGCCTCGGGGTCAGATCCAGATCGGCATCGACCGGTCAATGCAGATCAGCCTTTTCAAGGGCGCGGACCTGTCCACGTTCCTGCATGAGTCAGGGCACTTCTTCTTGGAGGTCTACCGCGACCTGGCAACGGCCGAGGGTGCGCCGCAGCAACTGCGATCCGACATGGACTCACTGCTGCAGTGGTTCGGCGTCGATTCCGCGGACCAGATTGGCGTCGATCAGCACGAACAGTTCGCCCGAGGGTTTGAGGCATATCTGGGCGAGGGCAAGGCGCCGACGCCGGAGCTGCAATCGGTTTTCAGTCAGTTCAAGCAGTGGATCATGGGCATCTACCGCAGCCTGCGGAATCTAGATGTTGAGCTGACCGACGACGTGCGCGGGGTCTTCGACCGCATGCTGGCCAGTCAGGAAGAGATTGAGGCCGCGCAGGCCCGTTCTGGCTTCGAGCCGATCGCGCGTGACTTGGCAGAGGCGCAGGCCTTGGGCATGACCGAGCGCCAGTTCACGGACTACCAGCAGCAGATCGCCGCTGCACGCGAGCAGGCTGAGGCCGACGTCATGGCGCAACTACAGGAAGCCGACGCCCGCGCCCGCGAACGCTGGTGGAAGGACGAGCTGGCCACGATTCGCAACGAGGTCGAGGCCGAGGTCGAGGCCACCCCGATCGTTCGCGCTTACCGGGTGCTGACCGGGCGCAAGGAAGCCGGTGGCGAGCCCGTGCCGGAGCGGCTGCAGGGCCTGAAGCTGGACCGGGCTGTTCTGGCAGCGACCTATGGCGACGGCCTGCTGGACAAGATGGGCAGGGTCTACGCACGCAAGGGCGGCACGCATCCCGAAGAGGTGGCCACACTGCTGGGCTTCACCTCAGCCGATGAATTAGTGCAGGGCCTGTGGACGGTACGGCAGACCCTGGCAGGCGTGAGCGCGGAGGCTGACGCGCGCATGCAGGCCCGCCACGGCGACCCGATGACTGACGGCACGCTGCCGCAGCGGGCTCTGGACGCGGTGCACGGCAGCCGCAAAATCCAGCTGCTGGAGCGCGAGCTGGGTGTGCTGGCAGCCTTGGCACGCGAGCCGAGGCCAAATCGCCGCGAGCTGAAAGCTGTGGCCGAAGCCCTGCTGTCCCGCAAGACTGCGCGGCAGATACGGCCCAATGAGTACCTTGTGGCTGAGCGCAAGGCTGCACGTGCAGCAGCGCAGTCAGCGGCCAAGGGGCGATACGGTGAAGCATTGCAGGCGAAGCGGCAGCAGGCCTTGAACGCCTTGCTGTTCGCAGAGGCCCGCTCCGTGCAGCAGGAGGTTGAGTCGAAGGCCGGCTACATCCGGCAGCAACTGACCCCGAAGGCGCGCGAGCGGTTGGGCAAGGCCGGCGCCGACTATCTGGAGGCCATGGACACGATTGCCGATACCTACGAGTTCCGCGACGTATCCGGACGCGCAGTGGCGCGGAGGCAGAGCCTGCGGCAATGGGTGGAGGCGCGGCAGGCCGACGATGACCTGACGGCCATCAGTGACGCACTGCTGGCGCGGGTTGAGGCGGAGAACGTCACCAACTACGCGGACCTGCCGATCGCTGAGTTCCGGGAGCTTCACGACGCGGTGACCAATATCGCGCGACTGGCGAAGCTGAAGAACCAGCTGCTGGCCAACAAGGACCAGCGCGACTGGGACAGCGCCCAGGCCGAGCTGGCCGGCGCCATTCGCGGCGCGATCGCTGAGGGCAAGCCGCTGCCGTTCTCCGACGCCGACATGACCGCGATGCAGAAAGTGGGGTCGGCCTACACCGGCCTGCTGGACTGGGTGCTGCGACCGGAAACCGTGGTGGAGTGGCTGGACGGCGGAGAGACGGGGCCGTGGCACGACTTCCTTTGGAACCAGGCCGAGGCCGCACAGCAGCAGCGCATCGAACTGCGCAACCGCGTGGGTGGCATGCTCGAGCAGACCATGAAGGCCCTGACGCCTGAGCAACGGGCGGACCTCAACCGATTGGTCTTCGTGCCCAGCCTGGGCCGATCGATGTCGAAGAACACCATTGTGGCTGCTGCCCTGAACATGGGTAACGCCGGCAATCGTGACAAGCTGATGCGGGGCGGCTACGTCGGCAACAACAGCGAGGTTGCTCCTTTCACTCCGCAGGCCATCGCGGAGATGCTGGGGCACCTGACGCCGGCCGATGCGCAGATGGTGCAAGGCATTTGGGATGCGGTGAACAGTCTGTGGCCCGACATCGTGGAGCAGCAGCGCCGACTGTCGGGCGTTGCCCCGGAGCAGGTGGAACCCATGCCGCTGATCTTTACCGCGGCCGATGGCTCGACGGTCAGCCTGCGTGGCGGTTACTACCCGGCGGTGTATGACCCGCGCGTGTCCGCCGGCGGCGCCAAGCAGGCGCGTGCTGCGGAAGAACAGATCCTGGGCGGCACCTTCAGCCGGGCGATGACCAGCAAGGGGCACACCAAGGAACGCACTGACTACGCGGCGCCGATGCTGCTGGACTACCACCGCGTGCTGTCCCGCCACCTCAATGACGTGATCACCGACGTGTCCCACCGCGGCTACGTGAAGCAGGCGCTGCGGGTGCTGGAGGACCAGGAACTGAAGAACCTGATCCAGCAGCGGCTTTCGGAGGGCGCCTATCACTCGCTCTACGGCAGCGTGAAGAACGCAGTGCGTGGCGCCTCGGTGTCTGAGCCTGGTTCCAGCATGGCCGAGAAGATCGGCGACGCGGTGTTGACCAATACGGCTGTGGCTGCTCTGGGCTTCAGGCTTCCGCTGGTGTTCGCAAACACCGTGGTGGCACCAATCCAGGCTGCGGCGCGCGTCGACCCGAAGTATCTGGCCACCGGCTACGCGGCCTATTACCGCAGTCCTGGCAAGATGACCGAGATGATCCATTCCTTGTCGCCCTACATGGAGGAGCGTGCGAACTCGCTGGATTCGTCCTACCAGGTCGTTCTCGGCAAGCTGTCAGGCAAGCGGGGCATTCGTGCGGCAGCAATGAAGATGGCTATGGAGGTGCACCGCTGGACAGTTCCGTTGGCTGAGCGGGCAATCTGGCTGGGCAGATACCAGCAGGCACAGGCGCAAGGGATGGGGATCGATGAGTCGGTGCGTCTGGCCGACAAGTCGATTCGTACCACGCAACAGGCAGGCGCACCCAAGGATCTGAGCGCGGCCGAGCGTGACCCGCGTTACAAGTGGGCACGCATGTTCATCGGCCCGATGATCATCATGAACAACCGGCTGCAGGAATCAGGCCTACGTGGACTGTACCTGGGGCGGGTGCAGTCACCGGCACGTGCGCTTGGTACTTGGCTGTCGGCCGGTGTGCTGTCGAACGCCGTGTTCGAAGTCCTGATGATGCGCGGTCCGGATGGTGGTGACGACGATGAGAAGGGCTGGGACGACTGGAGTGCCTGGCTCGCGCGTAAAACGATCCTGTTCCCCTTCCAGACCATCCCGCTTTTGCGCGATGTAGCTGGCGGCATTGACGCAGCGATCGAGGGCAAGCCCAGCATGGGCCGTCCGAATCCGATCGTGGATGCAGGTGTGGCACTGGCGAAGTTCGGCCAGGCCGCATGGAAGGAAGGCAGGGATTGGATTGCTGACGACGACGAGCCGGACGCCGAAAAGCTGATCAAGACCGGCGTGCGCGCTGCTGGTCCGTTGACCGGTATTCCCAGCAACCAGATGCTGACAACCGGCGAATACATTTACGACGTTGGCACTGGTCAATACACCCCTGACAACCCCGCAGAAGCGGCGGCCTACCTTCTTTATCGGCGCCCCAAAGACGAGCAGTAACAGCCTGCGCCATTGACCACCAAGCCCCGCCAAGTGCGGGGCTTCTTCTTTCTGGAGACTCCATGACCATCACGGCAAATGACCGTCGCAAGAGCTACGACGGCAACGGCGAGGCAACCACCTTCAACGGCCCGCGGGCCTTCCTGTCGTCGCACCTGTCGGTTCTGTTCGGAACCAATGGCGCTTTCACGTTGGTGCCACCGAGCCAGTACACGGTTCGAGGCCTCGGCCTGCCGGAAACGACCCTGCAATTCAACGATCCGCCGGCTGCCGGCCTGAAGATCCTTATCTTGCGCACGGTGCCTCTGGACCAGCCGACAGACATCACCAACCAAGGCGCGTTCTTGCCGGAGATTCATGAGGACGCCTTCGACTACCGGGTGATGCAGCTGCAGCAGCTGTCAGATGACTCAATGCAGACGGTGATCGACGCGGTGACCGGTGCGTTTGTCTGGGATGCAAAGGGGCAGCGCATCATCCGTGTGGGCGACGCGGTGGCCGAGGCTGACGCACTCAACCTGCGAACAGCCCTAACGCTGATCGAGCAGACGCAGACCGGCGGTGTCGGCGTGACGCCCATGCTGTTCCTCTTCCAGGACGACAACGGCAACGGCCTGGCCGATGGCGTCGCCACCGACTTCCCCATTCCGCAGGCGACCATCGGCGACCCGTCGATGTACGACGTTTACTTCGAGCAGGTTGTGAACGCCGGCGACTTCGTTGGCATGCGGCCAGGTGTCGATTACACGATCATTGTCGGCGCTGACCCTGGTGATTCGGTGATGCGCTATGCCGTGGCACCGGCAGCAGGGCTGCGCGGGTTCGCCGTGCTTCGTGGTTATGCACGTCCATGGGCGGGTGATCCGCCATTGACCACGACGGCCATGCGCCGGGTGCTACTGCCTGGCGACAACCTACTGGTGGATGGAACCTACGAGAACGCCCTGATCATCTGCCAGTCCGACGATCCGACCACGATCACCATCCGGGCAAATACCGGCAGCGCGTCCGCGGACTGGCGAAAGGGCGACTTTGCGCCGCACTTCATGGTGCTGCAGGCCGGGTTGGGGAAAGTGACGCTGGCCATCCAATCGGGCGGGACGCTGCAGCCGCCGGCCGGTTTCGCTCTGGAGACGCGCGCGCAGGGTGCGTTGATCAGCGCATTGGCCAAGCAGGATGACAGCTGGTGCGCAGGCGGTGACCTGCTGCGGCTGGCCACGGAGCCCGCAAAGCAGGTGTTCCGGCTGATCGATCGCACGGTTCTGCTCGGAACCAACATCGCCACCGGCACCGGCAAAGACAGCTTTGTCCTTCCCTACGATCTGATGCTTGATGAAGTCGCTGCGCGCGGGTTGTACGCGGGGCTGGCAGTAGCGCAAGCGACCGGCGCAGTGCTTACCGTGGACGTGAACGTGGATGGCGTGAGCATCCTTGCCACGCGGCTGACCTTCGACAACAACGAGCGAACGACCATCACCGCGGCAACGCCTGCTGTTTACAGCACTGCTTTTCTGGCCGCAAACCGGATTATCCCTGCCGGCTCCGAAGTGACGATTGATGTTGACCAGGTGGGCACGGCGCTGGCCAAGGGTCTGGCTGTGTATCTGCGCGGCGCGAGGGCAAGCTGATGGCGGCCCGCCTGTCATTGCGGCCGGACCTCGACCAGAACGTCGATGGCCTGCCGCTCTACATCACAGGGACGCTGCCGTATGTGGCATCCCGGTTGGCGTATGAGGGGCGCCTGCAGATCCACAACGCCATCGGTCGCTGCTCGGTAGAGATCCTGCCGGGTAGCGACGCGCTGCCGCCTGGCAGCTCGATCTATATCGACCATGCAACGCAAGAGATCGTCATCGTCTGGCCGCCGTACAGCCAGTACGTGACGCCTCTGGAGAATCCCGGTTTTGAAACGGGCGACACCAGCGGCTGGTCGTTTGTGCCGCGCGGCGGCAGCGCAGTACCGGTGGTGGACACCGCCCATCGCTACGAAGGCGCGCACTCGCTGAGGTGGCCTGGTGGTCGCGGCATGGGCAATGAGGGCGGCATCGAGGTCGAAGCGTGGAACAACACCATCGGGCCGTGCCTTCCCGGTCAGCGGATCACGACGCGGTTCCGGGGCATGTACAACCCTGCCGGCCACCACTTCGGTAGCCAGTACAGCGCACTGGTGCGGTTCCTCGACAGCGCGGGCAATCCAATCGGCGCACCGCAACGCGGACAGGTGTTCAAGGGGCGTGGCCAGAACGGGCGGTGGAACGACGCTTCCGTCAGCGCGTCAGGGCCGAATGGTACTGCCGGGGTCCAGCTCGGTGCGTGGCTCACTGGTTCCGGCGCCCCTACTTGGATGGATGCGGCGAGCTGGGACGTGCCATCTGAGCTCGGTGTCGATGAGGTTGGCCGCTACCGCATCGCGTTGCGGATTCGTGACTCGGCTGGCCGTGCCGCCATCTGGACCGGTGAGCTAGGAGAGTTCCGCGCGTATCTAACCAGTGCGCCATATCCAGTAGTCGTCGGAGATTCGGTAGGGCTAACTCCCGTCTTCTTGTCTGCCTCCACAGCCATTGGACTACTGGTTCATCTACAGCCGGCAGAAGACTTCGTGCGCCTGTCGCCGGTTTTTATCAGCGCCGCAACAAGGCCAGTCCAGTGGGCGCATGAGCAACCTGCAGAAGACTTCCTATTACTCGCGCCAGTATTCGTTTCGGCGAGCACAAGGGTGATCCGCATTCCACATGTTCAACCTGCGGAGGACTTCGTAAAGCTTTCTCCGATCTTTGATTCCGCTTCTACCAAGAAGGTTCTGAGCGCCAACACCATGGAGCCCGAAGCCGTAAGCCTTTCTCCTATCTTTGTCTCAGCGAGCACATCACTATGAAAAAGACCACCTTTGGCCTAGAGGGCCTGTTCCAGTTTGAGAAGCGTAAGGTTCTCGGGGTTGACGCGCAGGGCGAGCAGATCCTGTCCGAGGCAGAGGTCGTCCTGCCGTGGTTTGGCAACCTAATCACGAATGGCGGACTGAACATGCTCGGGAATACAGCGGTCAATGCGCTGACCTTTTGCCGTCTTGGAACTGGAAACGCAGCCCCTGCCTTCACGGACACCGCACTAGTAGCCCAAAGCGGATCTGCTAATGGTGCAGGCACAGGAGCTGCGTCCGGCATATCGGTCGATGCAACTTATATGTACAACCGGGTTTCGCGTCGGTTTACCGCTGGTTCGGTGTCGGGCGTGAATCTTGCAGAAGTAGCCATGGCCCCGGCTGCGACTGGAGCTATCTTCTCGCGCGCACTGTTGAAGGATTCCGGCGGCACCCCGACCACAATCACGTTGGCACCTGATGAGATTCTGGACGTCATCTATGAGTTGCGCTGCTATGTTGCGAACAGCGACGTTGTGGTGAATGCCACAGTTGACGGCGCGGCATGCACGATAACGATGCGTCCACATGGCTGGCCGACCTCCGGCCACTGGGATAAATCAGCAGCAATCCTGGGCTCGGCTTTCGTAGTCGGCTACCGCGGCGATAAGCATGCAGAGACGCAGCCCTCTGCTGCGACCGTCGAGCCAGCTACGGCCAGCATCAGCGCAGGCGTGCCTACTTCGAACGCCTACACCCTTGACAGCTATCTGAGGACCTACACATTCAACCTAGGGCTGACCTCCGCAAACTACGCCACAGGGCTCGGGGTGGTGGCGCTGATGGGGGGGGCGAGTGCGACCGATAACTCATCTCGGACGCCGATTGGATGCTGGAGTTTCGGTTTCAATCCGAAGCTGAATAAAACCGCAGAGCGAACCGCCAATGTAACCGTCGGGTTTAGCTGGGGACGCCATACGCCATGATTCCTATCCTCTCCATCGTTCCATACCCCGGCCCTTGGTCGGCAAGGATGCGGAATCACCGAAATCCTCTGGTGGACTATGAGGTGGGCGGTATTGCCATCAATGACCCGTCGCAGGGATTGGGAGGGTATGACTGGACAGCGGAGTACGACCTGGCCGATGGCTGGGTCTACGTCTGGCGGGAGGACCAGGGCAAGGCCAGCAAGGTCGGAGTGCTGCAGCGCCCCGGAATCATCCGCATCGGTCTGGCGTTCGACCAGAACATGCGGGTGCACCTGTGTTGGACCGATTCTGTCGGAACCTTCCTCTGGCGCTATTCGGCGGACACGGGTGAGATGGTCGCGGTCCAGATTGCCGGCGCATCAAGCCCCTGCATCACCATGGACGACCACCGGCCCGAGCGCGTTAGCGATAGCGACATCATCCTCAGCTACATCTCGGGGACGCAGCTTTGCTTTCGGGTGCAGCGGGAGCTGTACGACGTGGTCCACGCCGCCGAGCTGGGCACCACGGCCGAGCTCAATGCCTCGGGTATGGCCGGCTTCCGGTTCCAGTGGGAGTGGAGGTAGGGCCTTGTACTGGCCGCGTTCTCACCAAGAGAGACGCGGCTGGTCCATCCTCTGGCCATGCTCCCAACCCCATACCACTGGCTCGACAACCCCGACACCTGCTACCTGTGCTTCAACTACCAGACGGTGGCGGTGCTGCAGATGGAGATGGGCAGGGTAGCTGGCACCATCAACTGGCAAGGCCGGTCCTTCTGTTTCAAGGCCGGCTCCTACCGCCAGGGCAAGATGTGGGTGGAGCGATGGATCGCTGCACGGGGCAACGATCTGCCCAGTCGGCCGGTGAGGCCGCGCCGTCGATCGCGTGAGAAGGCGGTGCTGCAGGCGCTGATCAGCAAGCGGCCGGCGGCCGAGGTGAGGGTGCCGAGGTGAGCTCGGCACTCTATGGGATGGATGTTGATTTCCAGCGCCTCCGATGAAGGCGGGGAAAATCAACATCGGCGTATGGCGTTGCCTGGTGGACAGATCGGTGATCGAGAACTTCTCCAGCCCGCTTTTGTAAAGCGCCGAACTGTTCCAAATCGTTGATTTGTTAAGCCCTGCCTCGCCAGTTTGACGAATCGGTCAAATCACCGGAATTGGGGTGATTTGGGGGTGGCGTCAATTCCTAGTATCTGAAGGAATTGAATGTAATCAAGCCTTTGGCGGGGCCAGAGCGGCCGCAAGGCGCGGCTCGATTTCGCTCCGCAAAGGAAAGTTCGTCCACGCAGGATCAAGCACTTACCGGTGATCTATTGCACATAGTTGCGGAGCGGGAAACCGACCCAAACCATTGTGCCGCAAGGGTTTTTCATCAGACTTTTAATCTTTTGGTCGATGGTTCGAATCCATCACGGCCCACCAGCATTGCAAAGGCTTCGGAGCGATCCGAAGCCTTTTTTGTTGCCCCGAAGAAAGCGACCGCTGCGCGAGGGCCTGAATTGGCGGCTCAAACCTGGGCCGCGTAAGCGAAGCGCATTCGGGAGACTGGAATCCAGCGGTATTGAAGCTTGTTCTCGGGAAGCCCCGGGTGCGCTGCGCTTGCCCGGGCTACTGATGGTGCAGGCCGCGGCGTTCGCCGCGGCCTTGCTGTGTTACTTCAGCAGGGTCTGCTGGACGTCGACGATGCGTACGTCGTGCATCTGCTTGAGATAGGCATCCAGGTAGGCCTTGTGCGAGGCGCCGACCAGCACCAGCGTGCGCATGCCGGGCCTTGGCCCCATCAGGTCGCGGATGTTGGCGGCCATGCGCAGGTTGCGGGTTTCCCAGGAGGTGACATACATGCGCCCATAGCCTTCCGGAGAGGGTTCTTCCAGTGCGGCGCCGTAGTCACTTGCGAAGGCGACCGGGGCGATGTCGGCGCCGTTGTCACGGCGGTATACCGCCAGTACTTTCTCCGGCGTGTCGAGCTGTGCGTCCAGGTTGCTGTACTGCGCGCTGCGTTGCTTGGAAGCCGGGTTGTCCCATGCCTTCCGGATCGCCGCCACATAGGCCTTGGGGTTGGGGCCGTACTGATCCGCGCTGTGGTCGTCGGTCGGCCAGAGCCGTTGGTGTCCCAGCCGCACCGCCAGTTTGGCGGCGATCAGCGTGTTTTCATTGCGACTACTACGCAACACTTCCAGTGCGTCCACCAGTTCCTGGTTCAAGCCGCCCTCTGCATGCCGCTCCGGCGCAGGCAGGTACAACCATTGGACCAGTGCCGAATCACGTTCGCCCGCTGCGAGGAACTTGGCGGCTAGTTCGCGGCGCTGGGCCGCGCTTGGTTGTGCTGGCCAGCTTGCCAACAGCGTTTCCGCTGCCGCGTATGCGGCTGGCACGTCCAGTCCGGTTGCCTTCGCTGCGGCCGACAGGTCGGGGCAGTAATCGTTCACCGTCAATCTGTAGCGGCCAGGGTAGCGGCGCAGCATGTCGCACTGCTGTCCGGATACCGACTCGACGGCGATCGCCTGCGGGTGCCACGATGCCAGCCGGTCGATCAAGGCATCGAGCGAGGCGGGGTCAAAGCTTGCCGGCAGACTGGCCATGTGCATGGTGCCGAGCACCGCGACTTCGTTCTGCGTCCCCTGTTGTGGCCCCTTGTGTGCACCGGGATCGAATACCTGTGCCTGTGCCGTGGCTGCCAGCATCCCCGCAGACAACAGCGTGCCGATCAAAACGTTCCTTCTCCACATGCCCTGCATTACTCCCTGCTGCATAGAATCCGCCGATCAAGCGCTTTTCAGGCGCGAAGTGGCGCAGATTCCAATGCCGTGGAAATGTTGTCAACGGCCATCAGTACTGTGTCCTCGGGCTACCGTGGCTTGACCGGGGCGGCGCGGATGCAGCGGGGTTGGGGCCTTGGGCCAGCAGGCATCGATGTGATCCACACAGTGCATGCGTTGTGACCGCTATCGCTGTTTGCTGGCAGTTGTTCAACGACACGAGCGACTGTAAGAGTGCGCCGCAGCTGTCACCCGAACGAACAGTTGCAGCCATCGTGGTTGGATCTGATGGGGACTGGTCCTAATATGGCCAGCGCACCGTTGGTTGCCGTTGTCGGCATCCAGTCATTGGGGACAGGATTGAGCAAGCAGATCACGCAATTACTGCACCGCTGGCAACAAGGCGACATGGATGCACGCGAGCACCTGTTCGAGGCCTTGTATTCGGACCTGATGCTGATTGCCCGCAATCGCCTGTCACAGCAGACCAATGGCACCTTGCAGCCGGCGGCGCTGGTCAACGAATCGCTGATGCGCCTGCTGGGCGCTGAAGCCGATTACAAGGATCGCGCCCACTTCGTTGCCATCGCCGCGCTGAAGATGCGCTCGGTACTGGTGGACCATCTGCGCGCACGCGCGGCGGACAAACGCGGCGGCAACGCCGAGCAGCTGACGCTTTCACATGCCGACCAGGTGCCGGATGAAGCCGGCATCGGCTATGACGTACTGGCGCTGCACCAGGCCTTGAATCAACTGGCCGAGCTGGAGCCACGCGCGGCAAGCACCATCGAGCTGACCTACTTTGGCGGCATGAGCCGTGATGAGATCGCCCTGGTGCTGGATGTATCCGCTCCCACGGTCGACCGAGACCTGCGTTTCGCGCGGGCCTGGTTGAACCGGCAATTGCGCTGAGCACTGATGGCCAGGGGGCACTAGTGGGCGGTGAACGTTGGCGGCAGGTGCGTGCGCTGTTCGACGCGGTAAGTGAGTTGGCGCGCGAGCAATGGCCGCAGGCCGTTGCCGAAGGCAGTGCCGATCCCGCCGTGCGCGAGGAGGTGCTGCAGCTGCTGCGTTCGCAGACGGTAGGCCTGAGCCGGGTCAGCAATCGCCTGGACACTGCGCTGGCACGGGCGTTGGCACCGGAACTCGGGGTCGGCGAGCGGCTTGGCCCGTGGCGGCTGACCGAGCGCATTGCCCAAGGCGGAATGGGAACGGTGTTCAAGGCCGAACGCGCCGACGGTCTCTATCAGCGCACCGTTGCCATCAAGCTGCTGCACGGCATGCCGGGCGCCACCGAAGTCGAACTGCTTGGCAGTGAACGGCAGGTATTGGCCGATCTGCAGCTGGCCAATGTGGCGCGGCTTTACGATGGCGGTACCACGCCCGACGGCCATCCCTACCTGGTGATGGAGTACATCGATGGGGTGCCGCTGGACCGCTGGTGTGAAGAGCAGGCGTTGGGGCTGCAGGAGCGGCTGAGCCTGTTCCTGGAGATCTGCACCATCGTGCAGTCTGCGCACGAACAGTTGGTGCTGCACTGTGACCTCAAGCCGCGCAACGTGCTGGTGCAGGCCAATGGTCAGCCGGTATTGCTGGATTTTGGTTTGGCTCAGCTGCTCAACGAGGCACGCGACAAGCGCGACTCCGGCTATTGCACGCCCGCTTATGCCAGCCCGGAACTGATCGCCGGGCACAATGTCGGCGCAGCCAGCGATGTCTACAGTCTTGGAGTCATGCTGGTGGAGATGCTGACCACCCGCGCCTGTACGCGTGAAGCCGAGAATGCTGGCGAAGCCGTGCCTGCAGCAAGCGCGAGCGCGCCGGCCGACCTGCCTTGGCGGCGGCGATTGCGCGGTGACCTGGATGCCATCGCGGCGCGTGCCTGCGCCAGTGACATCACTCTGCGCTATCGCTCGGTGGAAGCCTTGATGGCCGATCTGCGGCGCTATCAGGAACTGCAGCCGGTGGTTGCCCGCAACGGCGGTCGCCTGTACCAGTTGGGCAAGGCGCTGCGCCGCAACTGGCAGGGTGCTGCGATCGCCGCGGGTGTCAGTGCCCTGCTCGCGGTGTTCGTGGTGGGCTTGTGGCAAACCCGGCGGCAGGCGCAGGAAGAGGCGGTCGTCGCGCAGCAGGTCAGCAACTTCATGGTCGGCATGTTCGAGACTGCCGATCCGTTCCTGCGTACCGAGCGCGGCGCCGAGCAACTGACGTCGCGGCAGCTGCTCGACAAGGCCTCGCTGCAGGTCGCACGCGACCTTGCCGATGCGCCGGCGCAGCTGGCGCGGATGCGCGCGGTGCTGGGCGTTGCCTACCAGAACGCGGGTGCCTCACACCAGGCCGACACGTTGCTGCAGCAGGCCTATGGCGGTTTCATGGACCCGCGCGTGGCGCGCCCCTTGGATGCGGCCAATGTGCTGGCGGATCTATCCGTGCAGAAAACCATGGATGGCGATGGTGAACTTGGGGCGCAACTGGCAGCGCAAGGCCTGGATCTGATCGGGCGCAAGGGCCCGGTGGTGATACAGGCGCGTCTCTATAACGCCAAGGGTCTGGCGCTGGTCAACCAACAGCATTTTGATCTTGGCGAGGCCGCGTACAACAGTGCGGTGGCCTTGTACCAGGATGCGACCGATACGGACGTTGCGACCGAAATAAGTGAGCTGTCCTACAACAAGGGCCTGATGTACCTGCGCTGGGGCCGCCAGCAATCGGCGGAACGCGAGTTCCGGCAGATGCTTGCCAGCCTGCACGGTCGGCGCACCTCGCTGGCATTGGCGGCGGAAATGCGGCTGGCACAGATCTTCCGCGAGCAGGGCCGCTATGCACAGGCATTGCCTTTGCTGCAGTCGGGCATGCAGCATGCGCTGGAACTGTACGGTGCCGAGAGCGGCTTCGTACGCCAGCAATATGATGGCCTGGCAGATCTGTACCGGGACTCCGGCGACTATGCGGCGGCGGAGCCGTACTACCAGAAGCGCAATGCATTGAGCGCGCGCCTGGATGGTGTGGACTCGGTCGAGTACTCGATGGGCCTGTTCAACTATGCATCGTTGAAGGAACTGCGCGGCGAATTCGGCGCGGCCGAAGATCTGTATCGGCAGACGTTGCTGATCCGCACGCAGAAGCTGGGTGCGGACTCGCCCACCAGCCTGCGGGCGGAGAGTGGGCTGGGCGTGTTGCTGATGCGGCAGGGACGGATGGGGGAGGCCGGCCCCATGCTGTTGCATGCCGACAAGGGACTGACGCAAAGCCTGCCGGAGGATGCGCCCGGTCGCGTGGAAGCGCATTTGAATCGCATCGATTGGCATGTGCGCAACGGCGAACTGGCGCAGGCTCAGCGGCTGCTGGAAGCGATGCATTCGCCGATTTCGGAGGATCTGCAGCTGAGGCTGTTGACCATCCGGGCGGACTTGGCAGGGCGCATGGGGGAGGGCGCGCACGCGCTGGCGCTACGCAGGAGTGCATTGGAATTTGCCGCAGCCAAGCAGGGCAAGGAAAGTGCCGCGGTAGCCGCAGCAGGTCTGGCGTTGGCGGAATCACTGTTGCAGCTGGGGCATGCGCAGCTGGCCAGGCAGGAACTGCTGCGCGTACAGGTGCTGATGGAACGGCTGCAGGTGGCTGGCTCGGTCGACCGACGCAAGGTGGAAGGGTTGTTGCTGCTTGCCGAGCAGAACCTGCAGGGACAGTAGTTGCCCAGGCCGCGGCTGCGCCTCAACCCTGCTCGCGCACGATCTCGACCAGGCGCTGCCCGTAGCGGGCCAGCTTGCTGCCGCCGATGCCGCCAACCTTGCCCAGCGCGTCCACGCTGGTCGGGCGCTGTTCGGCGATGTTGCGCAGGGTGCTGTCGTGGAAGATCACGAAAGCCGGCACGTTCTGCTCGCGTGCCAGTTCCGCACGTAGCCCGCGCAAAGCCTGGAACAGTGACAGATCGCCGGCTTGCACCGGCAGGCCGGTGCGCGGACCGCCGCGCTCGCGCTCGCGGGTTGGTGCAGCGTCGCGGCGCATCATCATCTGCCGGCGGCCGGTGAGTACATCGCGGCTGGCATCGGTCAGGCGCAGGCCGCCATGGCTCTCCGGGTCTACCTCCAGCAGGCTGGCGGCGACCAGTTGGCGGAACACGCCGCGCCAGGCGCGCGCATCCAGGTCATTGCCGATGGCGTAGGTGCTGAGCTTGTCGTGGCCGAGCTGGCGGATGCGCTCGTTGTCGCTGCCGCGCAGGATGTCGATCAAGTGGCCGACGCCAAAACGCTGACCGCTGCGGTACACACAACTCAGCGCCTTCTGCGCCGGAATGGTCGCGTCCCATGCGGCGGGCGGGGTGAGGCAGTTGTCGCAGTTGCCGCAGGGCTTGGGATAGGTTTCGCCAAAGCCGGCCAACAGCACCTGGCGGCGGCATTGCATGGATTCGCAGTAGCCGAGCAGGTGGTCGAGCTTGGCGCGCTCCAGCTGCTTGCGTTCCTCGCCGGCCTCGGACTGCTCGATCATCTGCTTGAGCAGCACCACGTCGCCCAGGCCGTAACACAGCCAGGCTTCGGCAGCCTCGCCATCACGGCCGGCGCGGCCGGTTTCCTGGTAGTAACCTTCCATCGATTTGGGCAGGTCGGTATGCGCGACAAAGCGCACGTCGGGCTTGTCGATGCCCATGCCGAAGGCAATGGTGGCGCACATCACGATGCCGTCCTCGCGCAGGAAGCGGCGCTGGTTGGCGGCACGTACTTCCGCCGGCATGCCGGCGTGATAGGGCAATGCCTGCATGCCTTCGCTGCACAGGAACTGCGCGGTCTCCTCGACCTTGCGCCGTGACATGCAGTAAACGATGCCGGCCTCATCGCGATGATTGCGCAGGAAGCCCAGCAGCTGGCGCTTGGCGTTGTCCTTCTGCACCACTGTGTAGCGGATATTGGGGCGATCGAAGGAACTGACGAAATGCTGGGCGGTGGACAGCGCCAGGCGCTCGGCGATCTCGCGTTGGGTGGGCGGATCGGCGGTGGCGGTCAGGGCGATCCGCGGCACCTGCGGCCAGCGTTCGTGCAGAACAGTCAGCTGGCGGTATTCGGGGCGGAAATCATGGCCCCACTGCGACACACAATGGGCTTCATCGATGGCGAACAGCGAAATGTGCGCACGGCTCAGCAGTGACAGGAAGCGCCCGGTCAGCAGGCGCTCCGGTGCGACGTAGAGCAGTTTCAGCTCGCCGGCCAACAGCTCGCGTTCGACCCGCGCGGCGGTTTCGGCATCCAGTGTGGAGTTCAGGAACTCGGCGCGCACACCAACCTGGTGCAATGCCTCCACCTGATCCTGCATCAAGGCGATCAACGGCGAGATGACGATGCCGCAGCCGTCGCGCAGCAGCGCCGGGATCTGGTAGCAGAGTGATTTGCCGCCGCCGGTTGGCATCAATACCAAGGCATCGTTGCCGCTGGCAACGTGTTCGACGATGGCCTGCTGGTCGCCGCGGAAACTGTCGTAACCGAAAACGCTGGAGAGCAGTTGTTGCGCGGGACTCTGGGGCATTGCGCTAGTTTACCCGCTGGCGGCCCGAGCAGAATGACCGGTACAGCGTCAGGCAGGCAGCGACCAGCCTGTAGTGCCGAGCCATGCTCGGCAGAGGCCTTACCGATAAAGCCCTGTAGAGCCGAGCCATGCTCGGCAGAGGCCTTACCGATAAAGCCCTGTAGAGCCGAGCCATGCTCGGCTGAGGCCTTACCGATAAAGTCCTGTAGAGCCGAGCCCAGAAGCCCAGAGGCCATTCCCGGGGAGGCCCCGCCCCCGCATGCGCGGCACGAACCGCTCTGCGGGGCACCCAGTTAAGGA